>NZ_JAGBKN010000016.1:0-68115 GCF_017498075.1 Psychrobacter halodurans | reverse complement strand
GGGATAAATTTTACGCAGCCTCTGTCGGCGCAGGCACAGCACGCAAGGAAAATTTATACCAGTTCCACGTTGACATATAATGTATCTGTTTTATTGAGAATTGACTATATCATCAGTCACTTACTGCGGATTATTTATAGCCATTCACTTACAGAGTGATCAGTTTACTGGCTGCCAAAAGATTTCTCGTGTTTTTCCTGTTACTCGTGTTTAGGCTTCTTGTCATCAGCGGCGGCTATATCAGCGCCAAATACAATCGAGGTACTGGCTCACGATCGCACGAGGTATTTACGGATTTTGATAAATATCGACACTCTCACTAGCAGAAGCCTCACTAGCAGAGGAATCGATAGGCGTACCCGCTTCGGTCACCACTATAGGCGTGGTGGCGCGGGCTGGGCTGGGCGCGACTGCACTGCTCGGCTCATCAGCAACGCGCGCGGCAGCCGAGCGCTGCACAACTGGCGCTAACGCCGGATTGGCCAAATTGTCCTCATACATAATATCGTCTTCACCAATCTTTACCCCTCTATCATCGACAACGGTCGTCAATAGCACAAGCTCGGTCACTCCTACGGTGTTGTTGGCGATATCGATTAAGTGGCTTTGCTGCGTCGGTGTCACACGCCCCATGACATAGACCACGCCGTTGTTGCTCACCACCTTGATTTGGGAGGCTTTGACGCCGTTACTTGTCGCGACTTTTGCCAGCATTTTTGAGGTGATATAACCATCATGGACAGTCGAGCTATAACCCTTTGAGGCACTGACGGTCAGCTCATTATAGACACGGCGCACGTCTGGCATGGAGCTGACGACGTTTTCTATCTCCGTCTTGATCGCAGCACTTGGCACCTCACCGCTCAGCAGCACTTCACTATTAAAGCTATCGATACTCATGCGGCTGGTCTGCTGCAAGTCTTCTTTTAGACCATAGACATTGATTTTGGCAGTGTGTTCGATGCTACGATCCAGCAGACGCTGCGGAATGGTACGCTCAGTCATGGGCACACCATAAGTCCCTTGAGTACTGTTGGTCAGATAATTGGTGGTACAACCCGTACTAATGACGCTTGCCAGCAGCACAGCGCCTATCGTCATGCGGTATGATGAGCCAAAAATAGCAGTGCGCAAGTGCATCCGTGTCATGATTTACCTCTTAGAGCCTGATGAAATAAGTAAGATATTGGCGATGATTGATACGCAAGACATGCCATCGCTTTTTTATTGAGCTACTTTACTCAATTTTTTGGGTGAACGCTTAGGCTTTTGGTAACGATAACTCAACCGACAAACACCTTCGCATCGCTCGCGCACGCTCAAGCTCATTAATACAATAAGAATCAGCACCAAGCGCGCCAAGTGTACTCAGTAAATATGCTCAGTCATATAAGTAAAAAAGCCAATGCCGCCTTACCAAGCATTTGCCATAAACGCACCTATCAGCCACTGCGGCGACTCAGACATGTGGGCTTCTGCGAGTTTGTGCTTGCCTGCGGTATCATAAGCAATGACATCAAACCGGCAATCAAAATCTCTATACTCAGGGTGCTGCTGCAAAAAATAGCGCGCCGCCTTGATAAGTTTGTTTTGCTTGGATTTGGTGACGCTCAGCAGCGCATCGCCAAACCCTGATTGGCGCCGTTGACGCACTTCAATAAATACTAGGGTCGACCATGCCGCGCCCGTCTCTAGCATGACCAAGTCAAGCTCGCCGATTTTGGGTTGTTGCCAGTTTTGTGCAATCAGCGTCAAGCCTTGCGCCTGCAAAAACGCACAAGCGCGCTGCTCAAACAAGCTGCCTTGACGCTGCTTGGGCGAGCTAAGGCGTAAGGGTTTATGATGGGTCATAAGAGCAAGATACCTGCTGAACATTTCAGAATTATCATAGCACAACATGATAAACTAACCACTTTTGCGCCTTGTCTATATCTATGATCTGTCGCCATGGCTTGCATTCATGGGTCCGTTACGGTCTTTATTTCGATGTTGTGCTAAAGACCACACATCAAACGCCAAGATAGAGCATGGCGCTATATTGTATGCCCGACTTTTATAACAGAGGTTTTCATGTCCATCCCTACCGCGATGCCAGCTTGTTTATATATCGTTGCCACGCCGATTGGTAATCTGAGCGACATGACGCCGCATGCCATCGATGTCTTAAAACAAGTGGCCATCATTGCCTGTGAAGACACCCGCACCTCCGGCAAACTGCTATCGCACTTTGGTATCCATACCAAAGACAACAGTAGCGAGGCTGACGCGCCCAAAGCGCATAATAAGCTATGGGCCTATCACGAGCACAACAGCGCCATCCAAACGCCAAAGATTATCGAGATGATCCAGCAAGGCCATTCCGTCGCTTTGATCAGTGATGCTGGCACGCCACTGGTCAGTGACCCAGGCTATCAGTTGGTACAAGCAGCGCATGCCGCTGGCGTGAGAGTATCACCTGTGGTGGGTGCATCGGCTGCTATTGGCGCGCTATCGGTCGCAGGGCTGCCATCAGATCGATTTAGCTTTATTGGATTTTTGCCTGCCAAAACTCACGGTCGCCAAAAACAACTGACCGCCTTAACGACACGCACCGAAACCTTGATATTTTATGAAGCGCCGCACCGCATTCTGGCAAGCTTAGCGGACATGGCGGCGATATTTGGCGCTGATCGTGAAGTGGCGTTTTGCCGTGAGCTGACCAAAACCTTTGAGACCGTGCACAAAAGCACGCTTGGCAACTTGATTGAGTTTGTCAAAGCCGATGACAATCAGCAGCGCGGCGAAATCGTCTTGGTAATCGCAGGTGACCATACCGCCCAAGACGCCGACGACATCAGTGTGCACGATGCGTTACTACAGCGCCTACTGGAGGATTTATCGGTCAAAAAAGCCGCCGCCCTGGCCGCTGATATCACTGGTGTGAAAAAAAACGCACTCTATCAGCGCCTGCTTGAGCTACAAGCAAAATAGCTTGTGGTTATAAAAAATACTATACCAACAAATTAATCATTGAGTGAGGAGAGAGCAAATGTACGATGTAATGGCGATAGGCAACGCCTTGGTGGACCACGAGTACCTACTGTCCGATGCTGCCCTAGAAGAGACGGATCTGACCAAAGGCAATATGACACTGGCGGCTATCGAGGAGCAGCAGCAGCTACTGGCGTATTTCAAACTGGCAGAAATCGCCCCCTCAAAACAAGCGGGTGGCGGCTCAGCGGCCAATACCATGTACACCTTTGCCAGCCTCGGTGGCAAGCCGTTTTATGCTTGCCGCGTCGGTGATGATGCTCAGGGTGAGTTTTATCTAAAAGACTTGCACACTGCAGGCGTCGCTACTTCAAAAAAATCCGTACATACAGGCGGCGTCACAGGCTCTTGTGTGGTGGCGGTGACCGAAGATGGCGAGCGTACCATGCAAACCTATCTTGGAACCTCAAGCGACATCACAGCAGAAAACGTCGATTTTGACGCGCTGACGCAAGCCGACTGGCTGTATCTAGAAGGCTATCTGGCGATGACTGAGAGCATCCAACCTGCGATGACCAAACTGCGCCAGCAAGCAGGTATTCATAACGCCAAAATCGCGGTGAGCTTCGCTGACCCTGCGGTGGTGAAGTTTGCCAAAGACGGCCTACTCAATATGCTCGGCAATAAAGTTGCAGTGATATTCTGTAATAGCGAAGAGGCCAAGCTATTTACTGACAAAAAACAAATCAAAGCCGCCGCCCGCGCGCTCCTTGAGCATTGCCAGACCGCAGTCGTCACCGATGGCGCGAATGGCGCAATCATCGCTCACAAGTTAGATGACCACTCAGAGCTGGAGATGTATGAAGTCGCCACGCCAGCGGTGGCCAATGTCATCGACACCAATGGCGCAGGTGATAACTACGCGGGCGCTTTTTTATATGCGCTATCGCAGCACTATAGCTTGCCTGAGTGTGGTCGTCTGGCAAGCGCTGTCGCCGCCCAAGTCATTCAGCAATTTGGCCCGCGCCTTGCCTCCCAAGACTATAAAGAGATTGCGCAGCGCGTATTATCCGCTTAATAAACATATAATCTAAGCGATATTTCGTGCCAAATAAAAGCCCATATCTTATCGATATGGGCTTTTTTGTGACGTATAAATAGCGTACGGGTATGGCCAGTATGACGATATTAAGCCGCAGCCAATGCTTGTGCCAGATCGGCTTTGATGTCGTCGATATGCTCGATACCGATAGAGAGACGCACCATGTCAGCACTGACCCCAGCGTTGGCAAGCTCTTGCTCATTGAGCTGGCGATGGGTGGTGGTCGCTGGGTGACACGCCAACGATTTGGCATCACCGATATTGACCAAGCGCGTGATCATCTGCAGCGCATCGATAAAGCGGGCGCCAGCCTCCAGCCCGCCTTTTACCCCAAAGGTTAAAATAGCAGAAGGCGTGCCTTTCATGTATTTTTTGGCCAGCTCATGCTCAGGGTGATCCGATAGACCTGCGTACTTAACCCACGCGACTTTGTCATGGTCGCGCAGATACTCAGCGACGGCCTGGGCATTTTGTACATGGCGCTCCATACGTAGGCTGAGCGTCTCCATACCTTGCAAAATACCAAAGGCATTTAATGGGCTGATTGCCGCCCCAGTATTGCGTAGCGGTGCCACACGGGCACGAGCGATAAACGCTGCAGCGCCGACGTCTTTGACAAAATTGACACCATGATAGCTCTCATCTGGGGTATTGAGCAGCGGGAAACGCTCAGGATAGTCGCCCCAAGGGAACGTCCCACTATCGACAATCGCGCCGCCGATCGAGGTGCCCGTACCGCTCATGTACTTGGTCAATGAATGAATGACAATATCCGCGCCAAACTCAAACGGGCGGCAGAGCGCAGGCGTCGCCACCGTACTATCGATTACCACAGGCACGCCATACTCGTGAGCGATATCACTTAGCGCTTGGATATCTACGATATTACCCAGCGGATTGCCGATACTCTCAGCAAACACCATCTTGGTCTTATCATCGATAAGATCGCGAATTGCTTCTGGCTCTTTGTGGTCAAAAAAACGTACTTCGATGCCTTGACGCGGTAGCGCATGGGCAAACAAGTTATAAGTACCGCCATATAGCGTCGATACCGCAACGATATTATCACCCGCTTCACAAATCGTCTGAATGGCATACGTGATGGCCGCCATGCCTGACGCCACCGCCAGCGCCCCGATACCACCTTCTAATGCAGCCACCCGCTCTTCTAGTACCGCATTGGTTGGGTTCATGATACGGGTATAGATATTGCCTGCAACCTTGAGATCAAATAAGTCAGCACCGTGCTGGGTGTTGTCAAACGCGTATGAGCTGGTGTGATAAATAGGTACAGCGACCGCTTTGGTCGTTGGCTCAACTTGGTATCCGGCATGGATGGCCAAGGTTTCAAGACGCGGTGTATTCTGGTTTTGCTGGTCTGGCTGTCCGTCACTCATACTGTGCTCCTATGTAGGTATTTATGATTCAATAAGGATATCATGATAAAAAATGTCAAATCGTTATCTTTACGCCGCTGTCGCTAAACGCCGTCTACAAAAACGATAGGCATAAAAAAAGCTGAGTTAATCATAACTCAACTTCTTTATGAAAAGAATAGCAAATCATTCATCTCTTAATGACAAAAATTCATAAGCGACCATACTATTTGATCTAAGTAGCTTTATTTAAGACTTAAGTAGCGTTGTCTAAGCTGAATGGTTTGAGCGACTTTGCCGCGCCGATTATTTATAATACGCATTTTCAGTACGACTGTGGTCGGTTTCGTCAACCACTTGCGTCAGCTCAGGAATTTGCTGCTTAAGCTGGACTTCGACACCTTGGCGCAAAGTCATATCCACCGCTGAGCAGCCCTGACAGCCACCACCGAACTTTAGCACGGCTGTCAGACCAACGCCTTCTTCGTCGATCAGCTCTAGCAAGTCCACCATACCGCCGTGCGCGGCCAAGCCTGGGTTAATCTCTGATTGCAAGATATAGTTGATACGCTCTTCGACACTAGCATCAGCACCGACCTTTGGTACTTTTGAGTTTGGCGCACGGAAGGTGAGCTGCCCACCAAAACGGTCTTTATTATAATCAATCACCGCATCTTCTAAGTACGGCACTGAAGCCGCCTCGATAAACGCAGAAAAATCGTCATACGTGAGCACCAAATCCGCGCTGTCTTCTTCGCCTGGCTGATTGTACGCCATGCAGCACTCGGCGCGCGGCGTACCTGGATGCTCAACAAAAATACGGACACCGATACCGTCGGTGTCTTGCTTGGCCAACAAATCGGCCAAATAACCTTGCGCCGACTCTGTGATAGTGATGTTACTTTTTACGTCCGCTTGCTCAGTATCTAGCGCTGACTCATAGTCTGCTGACTGATCCAACTGATTAGCAGCTTGATTGTGCTCACTCATAATGTTTCCTATGTGTTATGACACAAACGCGATACCTGTCGTGGCTACTGTGTCGTGAATGTAGAGTGTGTAACGATAAGGGGGTACCAACTGCACCGATTTATCATCTGATGGGCGTGTCTGTCACGGGTTGCTCACGCCTACCAAGGCTTTGTGGCATTTATACTCATTATTATAGCGTATTCAGGCGACAATTCCGACTGCCCCACTGTGAATTAACACCGCTTGCAGACAGCCTTGCCCTGAGTCTGATCGTTGATATGCTCTCCTTTATATAAAGACGACTCTCCTATTTATCAAGCAGCACCTCCGTGGTTGTTTCTCAACGCTTGACGCTTTGACCTCTGATGCTCTAATTCCTGAAATTCCTGATGCCTTAATTCCTAGCGCCTTATTTCTGACACCTTTATCATTTATCGCTCAATTTGCTTCATTCATATACTCATTTGGCTCAGTTGGTCACAAAACGGCCATCAAAGACTCATCAATTATGGTATAACTAAGCGGCAGTTATAGGGATATTGTGATAAAAACTGAGGGTAAAAGAGCGCTTTATGATGACACGGACGCGGCATCTCGTGACGACCAAGGACGGCGAGCAAATAGCCGTTTGGCGGGTAGCAAACAGTATCAAACAACACGCAGACGCAACGACTGGCGCACCTTGCGCGCCTGATACGAGCGTCAAGGCACAAAATATATTTTTGACTCATGGCACCTTTTCAGACAAACAAACCTGTCTAAAAATCGCCGAGTATCTGGCCGGTCTAGGCCATCAGTGCTACATCATGGAGTGGCGCGGCCATGGTGACAGCCCAGCGCCTAAAGAGGCGTTTGATTTTGAGACCGTCGCAACCTATGATTATGAGGCGACTTTTCGCTACTTTTTTGATGAATTACAACTCAATAATCTGCACTGCGTCACCCATAGCGGCGGCGGCGTGGGCCTGACGATGTTTTTGATTCAATATCCAGATTATATCGATAAAATCAACAGCGCCACTATGTTTGCCTGTCAAGCGTTTGGAGCGGCCGTCAGCCCTATCAGCTACGCCAAGATACTTGCCGCCAAGCTTGTGACAAAAGCGGTCGGTTATATCCCTGCCAAAAAGCTCAAACTGGGGCCGATCAACGAAAGCTATCACACCATGAACCAGTGGTTTGATTGGAACTTACAACAAAACTTTAATAGCAGCCGCAAACAGACTGCCGACAATACCCCTTTTGATTATCGACAGCACATGCCGATGGTTACGATACCTATCTATGCCATCAGTGCCAAGGGCGATAACTTCATCTCCCCAACCGCTGGCTGTCTGCGGTTTTTTGATGCCTTTAACCGTGCTACTAATAACAGCCCTTCTTCTGTCCTCAACTCTACTAATAATAACGCTACCAATGTCTTTCGAGAATACGCGCGCAGCCGTGGTGATTTAGACGATTATACCCATAGCCGCATTATGATTAGCCGTCATGCAGCGACAGAGATTTGGCCAACGGTCGCCGCTTGGATCGAACAGCACGCCAGATGACTTGATCGTTATAGCGCCAGATGATCACCACCGTAAAGGCGTTAGCGCCTGCTCGCTCCTTTTTTGGTAAATCAGCAAACCCATACTCAGCAAACCCATACACGGTATAAAACATCTTTGCACTTGTCAGTGGCGCTGCTGCTGTGTCAGTATTGGCAGCATGGTTTTTAGCCTTTATTTTTATTAATGACATATCAATGGCAGGACAGTGGCACATATGGGTGATTCAGTAGAGCAGCAAACAGATAAGCGCAGACACTATCGTTATCTGGTCTTTATCGGACGTTTTCAGCCTTTTCATCGAGGGCATAAAGCGGTCGTCGACGAGGCGCTACAACGCGCTGATGAAGTGATTATGCTGATTGGCTCAGCCAACCTACCACGCAGCCTACGCAATCCTTTTAGCGTCGCTGAGCGTGCCGCGATGATTAAGGGCGCGTACTCATCTGCTGATGCCGCGCGCATCCACTGCGTGGGGTTAGATGATGCACTATATAATGACACGCGCTGGCTTCAATACGTACAAGCCTGTGTCAAGTCTGTCACAGGTGATTTGCAAAGTGATATCGGCCTGATAGGCCACTCAAAAGACAGCTCGTCGTATTATCTATCATTGTTTCCCAACTGGGACTCTGTCTCCGTTCCCAATTATCACAACCTATCAGCCACGCCTATCCGCGACAGCTATCTAATGGGGGCGACGCCAACACCTGAGCGTACGCCTGAGTCCACCCGTCACGTGCTCGATGATTTCAAAAAAACCGAAGACTATCAACAGCTGCACGAAGAAGCCGATTTTATCGATAAATATAAAAGACAATGGCAGTCTGCGCCCTATCCGCCCACCTTTATGACTGCTGATGCGCTGATTGTACAATCAGGCCATATCTTATTGGTAGAGCGCCGCAGCATGCCAGGACGTGGGCTTTGGGCATTGCCCGGTGGGTTTGTGAACCCAAAAGAGACCTTGTTTGATGCCTGTATCCGTGAGCTACGCGAGGAGACACGCCTCAAAGTCCCTGAGCCAGTATTACGCGGCTCTTGCCATAGTCAGCATACCTTTGATGATCCGTACCGCTCCGCGCGCGGTCGTACGATTACCCAAGCGTTTTATTTTCAGCTAAAAAACGACCCAAAAGGCTTACCCAAAGTCAAAGGCGGCGACGATGCAGCCAAGGCTTTTTGGCTGCCGCTGGCTGAGCTGGACGCCACCATGATGTTTGAAGACCACTATGCGATCATTACCAAAATGGTAGGGCTATAATTGGCAAACAGCGCGCTGAGTTTTTATGATTATTGTGTTAAAAACAGGCTAAGTAACGTTTTCATGCCGGCACCGATAGACGGTAATGGCTCACCGCCGCAGCTGTCATATAACAAGGCAGCCGCGGCATCTTAACGCAGAGGAGTTCTGTGATGTACACTGGCAATCTGAGTAATTTACTCTTAAATAGCGACAGCTACAAGACCTCACATTGGATGCAATACCCAAGCGGTAGTGAGTATCTGTCAAGCTACATTGAGGCGCGTAAAGGCGACTACGACGTGGTGTTTTTTGGTCTACAAGCTTTCATCAAAGAGTACCTCAGCACCCCTATCACCCATCAAGATATCGATGAAGCTGAAATGGTCATTCAAGCGCATGGCTTGACCTTTAACCGTGCAGGCTGGGAGCGTTTGGTCGATAAACACGGTGGCTACCTGCCACTACGTATCGAGGCCGTCCCTGAAGGCAGCATCGTCCCTGTCTCAAACGTCGTCTGCCAAGTCATCAATACCGATCCTGAGTTTTACTGGCTACCAAGCTATATCGAGACCGCACTGCTACGCGCTATTTGGTACCCCTCCACCGTCGCTAGCGTCTCGCATTACTGTAAAGGCATCATTCGTCAGGCCCTAGAAAAATCTGCCGACAATAGCGACTCGCTTACATTTCGGCTGCATGATTTTGGCGCGCGCGGTGCCTCTAGCCAAGAATCAGTCGCTTTAGGCAGTTTGGCGCATTTAGTAAACTTTGCAGGGACCGACTCGATGACAGCGCTGGTCGCCGCCAGCCGTTGGTATCGGATGGATAAAGACATGCCAGCGTTTTCGATTCCGGCCGCCGAGCACAGTACCATGACCGCTTGGGGCCGCGACGGCGAGACAGCCGCCTTTGCCAATATGCTTACGCAGTTTGGCGGCGAGGGCAAAAGCATCTCTGTAGTCTCTGACAGCTACGACTTATGGAACGCCATAGATAATATCTGGGGCGGCCGTCTCAAAGACGAGGTCAAAAACATGGGCGGCACGCTGGTCATCAGACCAGACAGCGGCGAGCCTGCCAAAGTGGTACGCGAAGCTTTAGAGCGCTTGGCTGTGAAGTTTGGCACGACCATCAATAGTAAAGGCTATAAGGTATTGCCAGATTATGTGCGTATCATCCAAGGCGATGGCATCAGCCCAAACACTTTGGGCAGCATCATCGATGTAGTGCTAAAGGCTGGGTTTAGCGCGGATAACATCACCTTTGGGATGGGCGGCGGATTATTGCAGCAAGTCAACCGCGACACCATGAGCTGGGCGATGAAAGCCAGCGCCATTTGTATCGATGGCGTTTGGAAGGATATCTATAAGGATCCTGTGACCAGTCGTTCAAAACGCTCAAAAAAAGGCCGCTTGGCGTTGATCAATCAGACCCAAGGCCAACCAAAAACCATCAAACTCGACGACTTATCGACTGCTGACAACCTACTACGGGATGTGTATGTCGACGGTAAGCTGTTGATCGACGACAGCCTGACCACCATTCGGGAGCGTGCAGGATGGTAGCTTCTCTAAATTTATCCAAAAAAGATATGCTGCTTGCGCCAATTTATCTGTACCAAGGTATCAAGGTCAAACGTGATACGGTACGCCTCCCTGAGCCTACCGGTGAGAGATGTGGCCGGGTCACTCTAGTGTCAGCGACTAAGACGCCCGCCCAAGCATCGAAGCCTGCCCTACAGTTGATGATCGTCGGCGACTCCGCAGCAGCAGGGGTCGGGACGTTGACACAGCAAGAAGCGCTGGCAGGCAAGCTAATCCCCATTCTGCAACAACAGCCAGTTATTCATAGCCAGTTTGCTGAGATTGTCTGGTCGTTGCAGGCGACGACGGGGCACACCAGCTTTGATATTTTGCGGCGATTGTATGTGCTGTCTGCGCCCAGCCAGCCTGTTGATCTCATGGTTTTGAGCGTCGGGGTCAATGACACCACAGCAAACGTCTCCCCCGACCAGTGGCAACAGCAACTCGAGCAGATCATCGCCATTGCTCAGCGCAAGTTTGGCGCGCGTAAGATTGTCTTCTCAAGCCTACCACCGATGGCACAAATGCCAGCACTACCCGCGCCGCTCAACGCCTTTATCGGTGCCAAAGCCATGGCGCTCGATAAGGTATTACAAAACGTGTGTCAGGCTCAGGGCGGTGTACACTACATGGCGGCTGACTTTGCGATGATGGCCGAAATGCACAGCGGCAGCGGCTCCATTGATAGCGCGGCGATGTTTGCCAGTGATGGCTTTCACCCCAGCAGCTTGACTTATGGCTTGTGGGCGCAGCAGCTGGCGGCACTAATCGCACAGCTCCTTGAGCGCTAACAGATGCTGGCTGATTTGACATAAAAAAACCGCTGAATGATCAGCGGTTTTTTTTATACTGCGCCACATAACATGACGCGATAAGCGCATATTACTCAGCAGAGTCAGCCGCTTTTTTGCTACGGCCACCGAATGCACCAAAGCGTTTGTTAAAGCTAGCAACACGGCCTTCAGTAGAGGTTTTACGCTGCTCGCCTGTATAGAATGGGTGCGATGCACTTGAGATATCAAGTGGGAAGTATGGGTATTCTTTACCTTCGTACTCACGAGTGGCTTTTGTGCTGACCGTTGAGCGAGTCAAGAAAAACACATCAGCGTTGGTGTCGTGAAACAAAACTTCTTGGTAGTTAGGATGGATATCTTTACGCATAATAATCTCTCTATGTCCGATGTATGTATCAGGCGGCTTGATGAGCAATCAAACACATGCTGGCATACGTAACTGAGGCACTAAGGACATGTCTAAGAGTGGCAACTGCATCACTGGCTTATTCCAGCACCCAACACCACGCCTCTGTTCACTTAGCCTTTCCCCAGCGGGAAAATCAAACCGCGATTTTAACGGTTTTTGGCATTTGATGCAAGAGCGTGTCCCAACTTTGCGCGGCATCTTTTACCCACACTAGAGCCGTGCTGGCGCTTTTACGCCGATCCCTACTAAATTAAAAACCTGTGCTCAGCCTTCTATATTCAATATATTACATAAAAGCCTTTCTCTTCTTGTTTACCCCTTGGTTTATTGGTATATTCATATATACGGATTTATGAATATAAAGGCAAACCTCTGAGGGAGCAGAAGGATGGATACCGTACAGATAGATTTTCTTAATATCGATCAACAGTGGGACAAAAAGATAAAACACTGTCATTTTGATATATATCATTTATCGGGCTGGGTGGCGGCTTCGGCGATAGTCGATAAAGGCACGCCGATGGGACTGATGGCCACCTATAAAAACAAACAGCTTTTTTTGCCCATTATCATCCGTGAAATAGACTCAGCATACTGGGATGCAACCACCACTTACGGCTATGGTGGCCCACTGATGGACAAGTCGCTTAGTGATGCGCAGGTAGATTATATGCTGCAAGCAGTAAAGGAGCGGCTTTTTGCTAAAGGTTGCGTGTCGTTATTTATGCGCCTGCACCCTATTATCAATAAAGACTGGATACCGACGGTTGGTAAGGCTTTGACTCATGGTCTTACGCTGATGTCTAATCTGAGTCAGTCTGAGGCCGCGCACTGGAGCGAGACGCAAAACCGTCATCGCCGAGGCATCAAAAAAGCCATCAAGCACAATGTCGTGACCAAAATTGAGCGGCTGACCAAAGCCAGTGCGCTGGTGTTTTCTACCATTTATAAAGAAACCATGGCGCATGTGCAGGCCGATCAATACTACTTTTTTGATGACGATTACTTTTTTAATCTGCTAGAAAACCTACAAGAGCGGATACTACTCATCACCGCCTATCAAGACGATACGCCGATTGCGTCTGCTATTTATACCCTCTGCCGAGAGTCTGGCATCATGCAGTTTCATCTCGGCGGCACGTGCGGTGCCTACTCTCATCTGCAGCCCTCCAAGCTAATTACCCATACCGCCCGTAGTTGGGGTAGAGAAAACAACTATCACATTCTCCACCTAGGCGGCGGTGTGGGCGGAGCGCTGGATTCTTTATACGAGTACAAAAAAGGCTTTAGCTCACAAGAGTTGCTGTTTAAGACCTATAGGCTCATCATCAACCCAGACAAGTATGCCAAGCTGGTAGCCGCGCGTAGACTGACCCCAGACGAGTCACATTCAGACTTTTTCCCCTTATATAGAAAACCTGCCACTACCGTGCGTGCGGCAAAAACCGCACCAGCTGAAGCGCTCGCAGATATATAGAGCGCCCTTCACATTCGTCTTTTATACGACCATCATCTGAATCACCATCACCCTAACCGTCATAAGCCAACACAAAAAGCAGCCACCATCATGGCTGTTCTTGACTAGGGCGTATCTTTATTTTAAAAATGTGGATAAAGATAAGACACATTGCTGTCAAATAAAAAAAGTGAAGACCAGTAGCGCTGTCGCTGTATTAAGGTTTGTTCACTATATAGCGCAGGCTAAAAACGCGGCGTTTGTCTCAATGTATACTGTTACAAAAGCCGGATTATTTTACAAACATCAACGCTACTTGCAGCGGTCACCCCTTATCCTTTTGGCTAATTTTTATTCTAAAACCACCAGACTGCCTACCTTTTATACCACGGCGCCTTGTCGCTTTTACAGCCTATGGGTTGTCATGCTCTCGGCTCTACTGACAAAACTCATGCATGTACTTACGTATTTGTCATCTTATGCTCGCCTCAACTTTCGTAAAATATCCCCTTATATTAAAACAGCTTTATATAAATAATCAGCATTGACTAACAATGACGATAAGATGTTGAAGTTGACGATAGGCGCACGCATATCAGAAGCGACCGACCCTATAATCAATAAGTGCAGCCTAAGCGCGGCTCAGGCTATCAAGGATATGACAACGACAATGACGCAATACGTTTATCACAACACCAACTCTAGCCATAGCGGCATACCAGCCAATACAGCCACTGATGCAGCATCGGCGAAGACGGCGGACATGCCGCAACCGGCAAAGCGTGTGGGTATCTTAGGCGGCGGCACGGCAGGCGCGACGATTGCCATTCGCTTGGCTGCATTAGGGCTTGAGACGTATGTGTTTGAAAAAAAACAATCTCTCATCGACGGCCCACCAATGTGCCACTTGCATGCCGGCGGCAACTTGTATCGCGAAATCCCTGATGAAGACTGCGTCGCCTTACTCAAGCAGTGTATCGATATTTTGCGCTTATACCCTTATACCATCGATGTGCGCCCCACCGTGTTTGCCGTCCCGACACGCGATGAAGGCTTGCCTGAGGATTTGTTACCACGCCTTGATATTTTGACAGACGCCTATCGCGAGCTGATTGCGCAGGACCCAAACAATAAAGTCTTGGGCGAGCCCGAGGACTACTATCAGCTCTATAACCATGAGCAGTTGCTGGCGCTGGCCGAGCGTGAGCAAGTCGCCATCCCTCGCACCGTCGATGAGTGGATGATACCAGTTGCCAAGTATCTGGATTTAAACAAAGTCAAGTTCCCGCTTATCGTCGTCCAAGAGTACGGCTGGAATATCTTTCGCCTTGCCGCGTCAGCACAGCTAGCATTGGCAGAGTATGAGCACGCTCATGTGTTTACCGATACGACGGTGACACAGGTCATGCCCGTCGATTGTGAAAACTGTACAAACGCCGATCACCATGTGACCAAATGGCGCATCGACTACCAATCAGCAAGCAGCTCTACAGAGGCGGTGCAAGAAGACGCGATCGAGGTCGACTACCTGATCAATGCGTGCGGATTTCGTACAGGGGTCATCGATGATATGGTCGGTGTCGCCGTCACCCGTATGGTCGAATTTAAGTCCTCCTATATCACCCACTGGGGCGAAGCTGGTGGTCAGATACCCGAGATCATCGTCTATGGCAATCGCGGCACCCCTGAGGGCATGGCACAGCTGACGCCTTATCCTGATGGTTACTTTCAGATTCATGGCATGAGTCATGCCATTACTTTGTTTGATGATGGGTTGGTGGCGTCGAATACTGACAGCGCCCAGCCCAAGCTACCGCAGCAGTACGTACACTACATCGAGGATGGCTGGGACAAAGCGCCGCTACAAGCGCGTAGCCAACAAGCCATCGATTATGTGGCGCAGTTTGTACCGACCTTTCATAGTGCTCGTAGCGTTGGCAATGCCCTGTATGGTGGGCAGCAAATCCCTGGAGAAGACGATACTTTGCGCGTCGCTGACGTCAGCTTGTACGCCGATATCCGCTATGCCCGTGCAGAAAACGTCAAAGCCTCCTCGACCTTGATTGCAGCGGATCAAATCGTCAATGAGCTGGCTGAGCTGGGTTTGGTGACAACAGATACGCCCGCAAACCGTCACCGCTATGCTCATAAATGGCCATATCTGGCGCACAACGATAGCTTAACCATCGATAGTGTGGCTCGCGAGCTGGCTGAGCAGCGCGGTTTTCCAATGGCCATGGCAGGAGTAAACCATGGTATCCGTGAGGCCATACTGTCCAGCTTATGAGGCATCGCTGATCTTGGCTTATTTTTGCTTCTATCCCGCTCACAGCGCAGACGAAGCAAAATTCCTACTCAATAATTCAATAAAAAAGCGCAGACCACCGTTATTGGATAGCCTGCGCTTTTTGGCCTCTGAGCGTCTTGCTCTCTGAGAGCTTGAATCTCTGGGTTTGGCAGTCTGTGAGTCTTTGCACATTTTAGCTTTCGCTGCCCGCCATTTTTTCGGTATCGACAGCATCGTCGATGGTGACCACAGTCTTTAGCATCTCAATCGCTTCACCGATGGTATTACACACCACCAGACGCGCCAAATCTTCTTGCTTCATAAATCCTTGCTCAGCGGTATAGGCCAAGTGCTCTATCATTCGGTCATAAAACCCATTGATATTCAGAATAATCATGGGTTTTTCGTGCTGATAAAGCTGACGCCACGTGGCAATCTCCATGATCTCCTCGAGCGTGCCAAGCCCACCTGGTAAGGTGATAAAAGCATCGGCATACTCTGCCATGACGGTTTTTCGCGTGTGCATGGTGTCGGTCAAATGTAGGCGTGTTAACTGATTGTGAGCGATTTCGTGTTTGAGCATAAAGGTTGGAATCACACCGACCGCTTGAGCGCCGCCGTTGACGACCTCATCCGCCACCGCCCCCATCAGCCCGATGCTAGCACCGCCATAGACCAGACCCATGCCGTTTTTTGCCAGCGCAAGACCCAGCTCGCGAGCAGCTTGCTCATACACTTCATGATTACCTAGGCGCGAGCCACAATACACCGCAACCAGCGGCATGGTCAGTGAGAACTTATCGACGGCTTTTTCGATATTGGTGATATCTTGACTGGTGATTACTTCATAAGTGTCGTTATTGATTTTCATTTGCATAGTGTTTCCTTAATTTTTATATTATTGTTTTTAGGTGAGTGCTCAGTTGACAGATGACGATAAAAATGTGACAAAGCGCCGCTCCAGTCATAGCGTATAGAACTTACAAGTCATCATTGCCCACCTCACCTACCCTCATTTATCTTAACATAAGCGCTGCTGTTACATGAGCTTGATATCATCAAAGCCGCGCATCAGAGCCTCATAACGGACTGACCATCACGCCGTTAGAGCCAGCCGAGCTGCCCAAACCTTGTAGCCGCCACAACCATAAAACGCCAGCCCCCACACTATAGATCAGACCCTAAGGCCGACTCATGGAAGAACCGCAAAACTCCCTACCAACAGACAGCCATGTCATAAAAACCGATGCCCTGAGTATCATGACTGAACGCAATCAGCCGCTAGCCGCGACAGTATATCGCCCGCAACATACAACAAAAGCGGCGGTCATGATAGCGCCTGCCACTGGTATTAAACGTCAGTTTTATCACCACTTTGCCACTTATTTGGCTACCTGCGGTTTTGGTGTAGTGACCTTTGACAACGAAGGTATCGGCGAGTCGTTAAGCACCGAGCTGCCCAAATGTGACGCCTCGTTGATCAGCTGGGGACGTCATGACCTGCCAGCCGTGCTTGATGCCCTGCAAGATGAGTTTGCCGATACCACATATCACATCATCGGTCACAGTGCCGGCGGTCAGCTGATTGGCTTGATGCCAAACTATCAGACCGTACAGTCTGTATTCAATGTCGCCTGCTCGTCAGGGCAAATCAAAAACATGGACATGCCCTATAAGCTCAAGGCCATGGGTTTTATGGATGCTTTTATTCCACTTAGCAGCTTGGTGTTAGGCTATACACCAGCGGATAAAATCGGTATGGGCGAGCCATTACCGCGCGGCGTTGCTCGGCAGTGGCGCGAGTGGTGCAATGGCGCAGGCTATATCAAAACCGCCTTTGGTCACAGCATACATACTCATTTTTATGATGAGCTTAGCATGCCCGCTTTATGGCTGGGGTTTAGCGACGATGATATCGCCAACAGCGAAAATATGGACGACATGATACGTGTGTTTACCAAGATGCCTGTCGAAAAGCGTTTTTATACCCCGCAAGATTTTGGTTTAAGTCGTATCGGTCATATGCGCTACTTTAGTCGCCGCACCCATGTAAAAGCCCCAGCACTATGGCAAATGGCGGTAGACTGGTTGGAGCAGCAGTGTTAGGACATGGTTTTTTAAGGCATACGTCAATCTTTTTGCGCGTTTTCTGCTTTGACGCGTTGGCGTAGAGCAGAGTACAGCGACGGCTGCAAATTATGGATATTACCTAGCATCCACTTGATATAGCCGATGGGCACTTCGGTGATAAGTCGGCCTTTATATTTGCCAAATGGCATCCTACTAGCAGGATTGGCTCGATTGGCGATGGCATGAGCCGCGGCAAAGTCTGTCGGCGCGATTTGTAGACGCGAGCAGCAGGCTTGATACAGCAGGTAACACATACGGGCGTCACCCAGCGCATCATGGGCAGCGCAGGTCAGCTCACTTGCTGCAGACTTACCCAGCAGCTGCTCGATACATTTAGACTGACCGTAGTAGCGCCACTCTGGGAAGGCCACACGGGCGAGGCGCACCGTACAGATCAGCTTGGTAGTCGGACGGCCTATCACGCGCCAGTCAAAGCGCACATTATGGCCGATGAGGTAGGTGGGCAAATCAAACGCTTGTAGATCAAAACGCTCAAGACCCGCCACATCATCGTCGGTGATACCATGTACTTTGATGACCACCGGTGAGATGACGCGGCCACTATTAAAGTACTTCATCCACTCAAACCCCGTCGCTACGTTGATGGTAGCAACCTGAATCGGTCTTGGGTCACGGCCTTGATCGGTTTCGGTATCGATAACCAAAGCAGTATCAGTCAGACTTGGCATATTGAGGCAATCAGTCATAAAACTCGCTGTAGCACGTGGGGTATCCATAATCGATAACAGTCTGTTTTACCCAGCGCAAACAACGCACGGTATCCCATAGACTGCTTTGTTGTTTATGGGGCTAAAATCCAAAGATAACAAGCAGATATAACAATGCGATACAAACCGGATAACGCAGGTCTCTTATAATATCTATGACCATACTGACAAAGGATCGCTATGATCACCGATGGCAACAAGCCACCATCAAGGCCCAATCCACCACCGCGGCCTAGGTTTTTTCGCCGCCTGCTCAAGCTGCTGATCAAAGCAGCAGTATTGTTTATGTTGCTGTTTGTATTAGACAGATTATGGCCCAGCATCAGCCAACAAACCCAATCCTTTGTCGCCGCCAAATGGCAACAGCTCAGCTTATTGCAGCAAGATTTGCCAACAGAAAACAGCCTGCCCTCGCCACTGCCTCAGCAAAACCTAAGCGACACGTGGGGCGCAGCGCGCAGTCAAGGCCGCACACACGAAGGGATCGATATATTTGCCGCGCGGGGCACACCGATACAAGCGACGACAGCAGGCATCGTCAGTAAGGTCGGCGAAAACACCCTAGGCGGGCGTGTGGTGGTCATCGTCGGTCCTGGCGGCGCTGGGCACTACTACGCACACTTAGAGGAGTATGCCGATATCGCCCCCAATGACTGGGTCAATGCGGGTGATGTCATCGGCTATGTCGGCGACAGCGGCAACGCCAAGGGCACACCGCCGCACGTACATTATGGGATTTATATCAAAGGCAATGCGGTCAATCCCTACCCGCTTTTACAAAAATCCGAGCCTGCTCGGTAGCCTGTCATGATAAGCACGACGACTGCTTGCTTATCCATCTGACATTGGCTAATAGCCCTAAAATATTAACAGCCATCAAACCTCAGCTAATGGCAGCAGAGCGCACGTAATTTGGCGGAAATACCGCACTAAATGTCGAGCCGCCGCCTTCTACCGACTCGATTTGTAGGTTGGCTTCATGCTGGTATAAGACGTGTTTGACGATAGCCAGCCCTAAGCCTGTGCCGCCTGTGGCACGGCTACGACCCTTATCGATACGATAAAAACGCTCTGTCAGGCGGGCGATGTGCTGCGGCGCAATACCGATGCCATTATCCTCGACAGCGAAACGGCAACCCTCTGCTGTTTTGGTCCAGCTAACGGTGATATCGCCACCTTTTGGTGTGTATTTAATCGCATTGATCACCAGATTGGATAAGGCGCTGGTCAGATACATCTCTGAGCCGTACAGCCCATCATAGGTATCTATCTGTAGATGGATGCTATGACCATACTCTTGATTGTAGGCCTGTGCATCATCATAGATATGGGTTAGCAGCTTGGTCATATCGATATAATGTAGCTCATGAGTCTCTTCGATTTCGATACGCGATAGCAGTAATAAATCATTGACGATTCTATTCATGCGCGCTGTCTGCTGGGTCATCAGCTCAAAGCCGCGCTTCCAGTGCGGCGGCATGTCTGGCTGATCCGAAAAGTTTTCTAAATACCCCATCATCACGGTCAGCGGCGTACGCAGCTCATGTGAGACGTTGGCCACAAAATCGCGGCGCATCTCTTCTAGATGATGCAGACGCGTCACATCGTAGATGATCAATAGCTTTTCGTCGGCAAACGGGGTCAGTTCACACTTTAAATAACGCTCAGGCGCGCGCCATGACTTTATATGTACACCTTCGTCAGCCAGCGTCGGCGCTTGATAGTACTGGCGAAACTCAGATGCGCCAATAAAGTCAAAAATACATCGGCCTTTATCTGCTGCCTGCAATAATAGTAAATCTTCAGCGGCCTGATTCCACCACTCCAGACCATCACTGTCATTGAGTAAAATCACCGCATCGCGCAGTGCCCGCAGCGCACTTCTTATTTTTTTTAATTGATTGGTGGTGTTTTGTAGCGCTATCGGCTCTGAGATATCTTGTTCGGTACATTGCTTTGACATTATGTTACTCATCCATTTTTCGTGACCTATTTTTTTGCCCTACTTGTTATCTCGTTATCATTATGATGATTATCCCTATCAGCTAAGTGACCCTTACTGATAATCACTTACTGATAACTATGGTGATGATAGCTGGACTGGCAACAGAATTGCGGCGGCTATTTTGGCAGTATGAGCGCCTACTATTTGGCCTCAACAAAGCTTGAGAAGCGATAACCAGTACCGCGCACCGTTTGTATCAGCTTATCGCAGTCATGAGGGCGCAGCAGTTTGCGTAGGCGTTTGATATGCACATCGATGGTTCTGTCTTCGATATAGACATTGCCGCCCCACACTTGATCAAGCAGCTGGGTGCGCGTATAGGCACGCTCAGGATGGCTCATAAAAAACGCCAACAACCGATATTCGGTCGGTCCGACATCGATGATTTGCCCAGACGCCATGACCCGCTGGCTTTTGGGGTCGAGGCTTAACTTACCTATTTCAATGGTCTTGTCGGCGCTCAAAGCATTGCTACGGCGCAACACCGCTTTGATCCTTGAGATCAGCTCGCGCGTCGAAAAAGGCTTGGTCATATAATCATCTGCGCCCGCATCCAGACCGTGCACCTTGCTGTCCTCTTCGCTTTTGGCTGTCAGCATGATGACGGGTATCTCAGCGAGTAGCTCATCACTTTTGAGCATACGACAAAAATCAATGCCGCTTTTGTCCCCAGGCAGCATCCAATCTAGCAAAATCAGCGCTGGCCGATGGTCGACCACTTGTTGGTGCGCCTCTGATACGTCCGTTGCCTGCAAGCTATCAAAACCAGCCATCTCTAGCGTCATGACGACCATCTCGCGGATTGCAGGTTCATCTTCAACAATCAAAATTTGCTCATTATACATAAGGTATTCTCAGTGATAAGGGACAAAACAGACGTATAAAAAAGGGCGATAACCACTCGCCACTGCTTGCCTATTAAACGCGGTAATTGTGACAGTTTGATGACATTTGTCATTTAAGCGGCTGCTATAGACCAAGCCACTTCCCTCAAACAGATGGCACTCACCATCATGATTCACATTTGATGCTTTAGCGCACGTCTAATATAAAATTCAGTGGCCCATCATTGATACTCATAACCTGCATGTCTGCGCCAAACTGACCCGTCGCTACCTGAGGGTGCTGACTGTTGGCATAGTCGACTAGCTGAGCAAACAGTACGCGCGCTGCCTCTGGTGGCATGGCACCGCCAAAATCAGGACGCCGGCCTTTGTCAGTCTTCGCCATCAGGGTGAACTGTGATATCAGCAGCAGCCCGCCAGCGACTTGCTGGACATTTTTGTCCAGTTTGCCATATTTGGCAGGGTCATCGTCGTTTTCAAAAATACGATAGCCAAGGATTTTATCAATCATCCGTTTGGCCGTTTGTAGGTCGTCTTCAGGCCCCAAGCCGATATACGCCAGCACGCCATGCTCGATACGCCCGACACAACCCCCATCGACGCTGACGCTCGCACCATGTACCCGCTGTATCAATGCTTTCATTTATGCTCCCCTTACCAATTATGCTCATACAAACTTAGGCCGTCCATGATAAAATATCATCATTTATTTGCCTATTTATTACTCTCTCACCTTTATTTTGGTCGCCATATTATGAATGTATTCACCACCTTGCAGCAGCTTGTCCCGCAACAAAAGCTCAGTAAAGTCGCTGGCCGTTTGGCTGCCAGTCGCCACCCCTATGTCAAGCGCACCTTTATTCGTAGCTTTGCAAAAGCCTATCATATCAGCTTGGATGAGTATGAGCGCCAAAACTTAGGTGCTTATGAGAGCTTTAATGACTTTTTTACTCGCGAGTTAAAAGCAGATGCGCGCCCTATCGACGCCACGCCGCAGGGGGTTGTCAGCCCAGCTGACGGCATCATCTCGCAGCTCGGTCAGATTGACGATCATAAGCTTTTGCAAGCCAAAGGGCGCTACTATGATATCGGCCAACTGCTGGCCGATAGCGAAGATGGACATTATTTTGCCGATGGCAGTTTTGCCACAGTCTATCTGGCACCCAGCAATTATCACCGCGTGCATATGCCGTTTGCTGGCACCTTGACCAAAACCCGCTATGTGCCGGGCACGCTGTTTTCTGTCAACAACACCACGGCTGCCAACATACCTGATTTGTTTGCGCGCAATGAGCGCTTGGTGTGTCTGTTTGATACCGCCTACGGCAAAGCTGCGGTCGTGATGGTCGGCGCGATGATCGTCGCTGGTATCGAGACAGTCGCCACTGGCAAAATCAGCCGTACCGACGACATTCAAGAAGCCGAGCACGACATAAAGCTTGAAAAAGGCGATGAGCTTGGACGTTTTTATTTAGGTTCAACAGCAATAGTAGTGTTGCCAAAAGGCGCAGAAACAACATGGCAAGACAGCCTGCAAGCCAATAGTATGGTAAAAATGGGACAGTTATTGGGTATGGCTAACGCTAGATAATCTGTCTGTTTTTTTAAGACAAAACCCAGTCAAGCGCGAATAATCACGCTTGGCCGGGTTTTTTAATGGCTATCTATGTGACCATAGTTGATCAATCTAAAATAAGCACAGTGCTACTGGGATGATTTTGGGCAGCATCGAAGGGTCGCAGCACGCCTATTTGTTTTTTGGCATCGTGTGCCAGTTTTGCGCCGCTGCCGATAGGTGCCGCGGCCAGCGTTAGCCGTACCAAGCTGACCCAAGCGAACGATTTTATTGGTCATGCATCGATTAGCCAGCCTTGCTTGGTCGCATAGTCGATACGCTGTGACAGCCAGTCATGAATAGGCGAAAAGCTGTCTTTGATAAAGGCATGCGCGCCAGCCACCTGCGAGCGCGTCACCCCCAGCTCAATCCACGTCTGCCCGTTGGTATTGAGGTTGAGCAAAAACGGCAATAAGCGATCCACCACCCGTAGCAGCTGCGCTTCTTTGCTATCGCCTGTCTCCTGTGCTTCCCAGACCGCTGCTAAGTTAGCAATGCCATTGCCACGCTCCGCTTGCAAACGCGCCATGCCTTGACGCTCCTCGATATGCGCCGTATGACGCGTATTGTCGTATAAAAAAGTATCACCAGCATCAATCTCACCCAAATCATGAACCAGCGCCATCTTGAGCAGCTGCTCGTGATTGACGTCTAGCGCAAACAATTCAGCAATCGACCAACACGCCATCGCCAAATGCCAAGAGTGCTCAGCTGAGTTTTCGCGGCGGGTGGTCTGGGTGACATAGCTGCGCCGATTGACGCGCTTTAGCGCATCTAACTCTAATAAAAAATGCGTCACATCATCCATATTGATATGATCAGCAGGTGCAGTATCCGTTAAGGCATTGTCATTTGAAGGTGTCTGGTGGATTGAATGGTTGGATGGCATGGCTCTCTCTTAAGCAATCAGCAAATGTAGCGCTCATTTTAATACAAAACCCGACCCTAGACGCAAAAATAGCGCTGATAGCCTCAAGCGCTATTTTTCTATCTGACCCACACACTTGCGTCAGCACAAACAAAGCAATTTGGACAAAAGGCTATTTGATCAAATTGCTGATGGTTTTAAACGCTGGATCTTTACTACTGCGGCACAGCTCAAACAAGATAGACTCAACCGTACTGATCACTCCACCTGCACGGCGAATACGGCGAATGGCTTGTTTTTTGTCATACGGAAATCTCGAACCGACAGCGTCCCCGATGATGACCGGCTGCATACCGTTGTCTAACAAATCAAGCGCCGTTTGCATGACGCATACATGTGCCTCTGCCCCAAACAGCAACACAATACTGCGGTTTTGCTGCGCCAAATGGTGCCATGACTCATCGTTATCACACGCACTAAAGGTCACTTTTTCAAAGCTTTTGGCATTGTTATCTGCAAGCACCTCACGAATCTCAGGCAAGGTATCGCCAAGGCCTTTTTTATACTGCTCGTTGAGCATGATAGGGATATCAAGCGCCTGCAGCCCCTTAATCAGTATCACGGTTTTTTTGACGATATTTTCGTGATCATAGATATGCGGGGTAAGGCGCTCTTGGACATCGATCAGCATCGCTTGGGTGTTTTCGCGGGCGATACGATACGTGCGGTCGGTAATCATGGTAGACATAGTACACTCCTTGTATGACTGACAATGATAGCTATATTATAGTGCTGGCTTATAGGTTTTATTCATTTCATACGCTTGTTCGCTTCACTGTTATTTAGTCATAGATTTGTAGGGGCGTCAATGCAGATAATTTTTATTAACAACTTATGCACACGTTATAAACACGTGTTTGTCATACAATTTTTAGCATGCAACCATAAAAAAAACCCCAATCATAGAGATTGGAGTTTTTGTTAAATAAACCAGACTAACATTGCTCGTTAAAAGTCTTATACACGCTCAATCACAGTGGCGATACCTTGGCCAAGGCCGATACACATGGTTGCAAGGCCAAGCTCGGTGTCAGACTGCTCCATAGCGTTTAGCAAGGTAACCGTGATACGAGCACCTGAACACCCTAGTGGATGACCCAGTGCAATCGCGCCACCATTGATGTTGACGATGTCTTGCTTGTCCGTCAGGTTCAAGGCTTTAAGTACAGATAGACCTTGGGCAGCAAAGGCTTCGTTTAGCTCGATGGTTTGCATGTCATCGACGCTCATGCCAGCGCGCTTTAAGGCTTTGTTGGTCGCAGGTACCGGACCATAACCCATGATAGCCGCATCACAGCCAGCGACAGCCATGCTACGAATACGAGCGCGAGGCTTTAGACCAAGATCTTTGGCTTTTTGCGCGCTCATGACCAACATCGCTGACGCACCGTCAGAGAGTGCAGATGACGTCGCGGCAGTCACTGTACCGCCTTTAGGGTCAAAGGCTGGACGCAGTTTTTGCATTTGCTCCATCGTCGCATCTGGGCGAATCACTTCATCGACGGTACATAGCTGCAGACGGCCATCTGCATCATGGCCTTCGATACCGATGATTTCATTATCAAAGCGGCCTTCAGTGGTCGCAGCCCACGCACGGCGATGTGACTCAAGACCAAAAGCGTCTTGCTCTTCGCGGGTGATGTTGTTCATACGGCCCAGCATTTCAGCGGTTAAGCCCATCATGTTTGAGGCTTTAGCATAGTGTTTAGAGGCTGCTGGGTTGAGATCCACGCCATGCATCATACCAACATGACCCATGTGCTCAACACCGCCGATGATAAAGACATCACCTTGACCGGTCATGATTTGAGCGGCAGCGGTATGTAGCGCCTGCATAGAAGAGCCGCATAAACGGTTGACCGTTTGGCCGCCAGCAGTCTTTGGAATACCAGCCAGCAGGCCGATATTGCGGCCGATGTTTAGACCTTGCTCTAGGGTTTGGTTGACACAGCCCCAGATGATGTCTTCGACATCGTTGGTGTCAAAATCGTTGCGCTCTACCAAAGCACGCACCAATTCTGCTGAGAGATTATCAGCACGAACATGGCGGAACATACCGTTTTTAGATCTTCCCATCGCCGAGCGTACGCCATCTACGATGACCACATCTTTTGGACTTAAAGTTGTCATACTATCTTCCTTTTCAATTTTTATTGTCAGTGTTGTCGATTTAATCAGGCTCTATAGCCATCTATCACGCGATCCGTACATCAGTACGATAACTATCTGAATGCTGTCGCGGCAGGCCAGACCTGATGAAACCGACCAAAACGGTGCGTCTGCTATTTTTTATCACCGATAGCGACGTCAGCAAACGCACCCCACTTATCCTAATACGGTATGCTCGTTACGCTGTGGCGTAAAAAGTCTCGCCAGCGGCTGCCATGTCGCGAATCTTTTGCGGCGCTTCATAGGCTTTGCCAAGGTGCGCGTATTTTTCGCATAGTGCCAAGTAGTTATCGAGACCCATTTGGTCGATATAACGGCAAGGGCCACCGCGGAACGGCGGGAAACCAACGCCCATAATCATCGCCATATCGGCCTCACTTGGCGTGCTGACGATGTTGTCCTCTAGGCAGCGTACGGTCTCATTACAGAAAGCCAGCATGGTGCGGTCAATGATGGTTTGATCATCAAACTCTTTTTTGTCGCTATCTGTCGTGGTTTTAAGTAGCTCGTAAGTGGCGTCATCAGCGACTTTCTTTGGCTTACCGCGCTTGTCGGTTTCGTACTTATAGAAACCGACGCCGTTTTTCTGACCTAAGCGCTCGTTTTCATATAGATGCTCGATCGCCCCTTTATAATCAGGCTTCATGCGGTCAGGGAATCCTTCTGCCATCACTTCTGCGCCATGTACACCCGTGTCTAGACCGACAACGTCGATTAGGTAAGCAGGACCCATCGGCCAGCCAAATTTTTCCATGACTTTATCGACATGGACGAAATCAGCGCCTTCTTTGAGCAGCAAATCAAACGCGCCAAAGTATGGGAAGAGGACACGGTTTACCAAGAAGCCTGGGCAGTCGTTGACCACCACTGGCACCTTGCCCATCTTGGAGGCCAATGCCACAGTGGTCGCGATGGCTTCTTCTGATGACTTCTCACCGCGGATCACTTCTACCAGTGGCATACGGTGTACTGGGTTAAAGAAGTGCATACCGACGAAGTTTTCTGGGCGCTCAAGTGCTTCAGCTAGATAAGTAATAGAGATGGTCGAGGTATTAGATGCCAAAATCGCATCGTCTTTTACTAGACCTTCGACTTCTTTGAGTACCGCACGTTTGACGTTTGGATTTTCGACCACCGCTTCGATAACGATATCAGTCTCAGCAAAGTCACCATAGTTCAGAGTCGGACGGATACGGCTTAGCGTTTCGCCCATTTTGGCTGGGGTCATCTTGCCGCGCTCGACCATTTTGCCAAGTAGCTTGCTGGCCTCGCCCATACCCAAATCCAATTGCTCAGACTTGATGTCTTTCATAATGATTGGCAAGCCTTTACTGGCTGCCTGATACGCGATACCGCCGCCCATGATACCTGCGCCAAGCACGGCCGCTTCATTGATTTCATGTGCTTTTTTGCTGTGTTTTTTGGCCAGTTTTTTGACCAACTGATCGTTTAAGAACAAACCGACCAAGCTCTCAGCCTGCGGGGTTTTTGCCGCTTTGGCAAAACCTGCTGCTTCGACTTCGATTGCTTTATCACGTGGCAGATTGACATGCTTTTCGATCGCTTCGATCGCGATCGCAGGCGCTGGGTACTGCTTCGGATTGGCTTTAGAGAAGATCATGCCTTTGGCACTGTTAAACGCCATCGCTTGCTCAAGCTGGTTTAGCTTTACAGGATTCAGCTTCTCTTCACGCTTGGCTTGCCAGTCAAGCTCACCTGAGATACATTTTTTGACCAGGTCAATCGCGGCGTCTTGCAAATCATCAGCAGAGACGGTCGCATCTACCAAGCCTAGTTTTAAAGCTTCTAGTGGTTTTTTTGGCTTACCTGTAGCGATTAGCTCAAGCGCATTGTCGATACCGATGACACGCGTACTACGCACCGTACCGCCGAAGCCCGGGAAGATACCTAATTGAGTCTCTGGCAGCCCGATGATGGCTTTGTCGCTCATGACGCGATATTCACACACCAAGGTCATCTCACAACCACCGCCAAGCGCTGCGCCATTGATGGCAGCTACTTTTGGAAATGGCAAATCTTCAAAGCGGTTAAAGGTATCATTGATACTCACCACCCAGTCTTTGATCTCGTTTTCTGGGTTTTTAAATGAGCCAACAAACTCTGTGATATCAGCGCCCGCGATAAACACGCCTTTGCTTGAAGTGACAATAAGGCCTTTTACGTCATCGGCTTTTTCTAAAGCACTGACCGCTTCGCCAAACTGCTTGTTGGTCTCGGCATCAAACTTGTTCACGCTCTCATTTTCGGCGTTGTATTGCATGTTGGCGATGCCATCTTCTAGCATTGTCACCGTGATGCGATTTCCTTGGTATACCATTTGAAACTCCTTGCTATATAACGAAAGCTACGTTTTGGATTACAATCAATAGCCAGTTACTGTTAGTAAAATGGGTAATAGCACTGTGCGCCGATGCTGCCACCAAGACAAACATCGTCATGACGACAAACCACTAGCGGGCGCACAGTGAAGATATCTTTGTTATCCAGCGCTCATAGTAATGTACTTATTTTTACGTCGCTTGTACAACATCGTTTGGCGCTTTGTTTATATATTACAGGTATCTACTACGGCTGTCGGTGCTGATTGGGGAGCGCCATCGCATGTAGATGCAGCGATGACGGTTTGGGCAGTCCGGCTCACTCACGCCGGCGACTGCCTTTATCAGCCCATTTCCACGGCAATTAGTGTAGGGGATTATGCCCCTCACTGTCACAAGCTAATACCATACTCACAAGTCACTCTTAAGTCGAGACTCGCCTTTACCTAGTGACTAATGTGCTTTAAGTGACCAGTTGTATACTCAGTGGACAGCCGCCTCATCACAACACATTCAATCACTAAATAAAACGGGCAATACGTAACGAGGGTTGGCTGCAGGGCGTACCGCAGTGCAGATGACATTGCCTCTTGTGTTTTTTAGCATGCTCTTTGACAAAAAACTGCCAAAAATTTGGCGCGGATATTACGCGCTTCATAAGCAGGGCCAGCTATCATGCTACACTATCGCTATTTTTCTTGTCTCTTTTATAAATGGTTGGATTATGACTGTCTCTCCTACTTCTGGCTTTATGTCTTTTTTGCGTATAAATGACGGCGCGCATGATAATACTGATCACCATATCAATAATAAAACCAAGCAATTTCATCAGATTGTGCGCACGCAGATTGCCAAAGATATCGAGGTGTTATTTGCGTATGCCAAGCTGCCAAGCCCGCTGCTGGATGCCTGCCAATATGTGATGACGGGGCAAGGTAAGCTGGTGCGTCCGCTACTGGTCGCCAGCGCCTTCGCCAGCGTGAATGATAATCGCTGGCATGGCGAGGCACAGCCTATCAGCCCAGATACCTCTGAGACCATGACGCAAGGCCGCACGGCAAACCCTCTATTAGAAAGCCTGTTAGAAAACGACTCCGATTATGATATGGCGCGCCGAGCAGCATTGGCCGTCGAGCTATTACATACCTATTCATTGGTGCATGATGACTTGCCCTGTATGGACGATGATGCGCTGCGTCGTGGTCAGCCAACCGCACATATTGTCTTTACCGAGGCAACTGCCCTACTGGCAGGGGACGTGCTCCAAACCCTCGCCTTTGAGGTACTGACCGCAGAGCTGCCGACTTTTGCGCCATTTGATGCCGCGATTGCCAGTCAGCTGCTCGCGGTATTTGCGCCGCGCGCTCGCCGTATGGTCTCAGGGCAAACGCTGGATCTCAATGCCGAAGCCAACCCCGACATTACCCAAAGCCAATTAGAAGCCGTCCACCGTGATAAAACCGGCGCGCTCATCGAAGCGGCGATGCTGATGGGCGGGATTTGTGCTGGCGCGACCGCGCAAGCGCGCATGGCGCTACAAGAATGCGCCCAGCATATTGGTCTGGCTTTTCAAGTCCAAGACGATATCTTGGATGTCACCACCAGCACCGACACCCTTGGTAAACCTGCTGGCAGCGATGAAAAACTGGATAAATCCACTTATGTCAAACTGATGGGGGTTGAGCAGGCGACCAGCTATGCGCAGTCGCTGTTTAATGACGGACGCGCCGCTATCTTGCGTGAGTTGAGCGGTAATAAGGACACCAACGCCTTATTGGCACTCATCGAATGGCTATGGTCACGTAAAAAATAAGCGTAGCAATAAACATTAAAAACGATAAAGGGTGGTCAACATGGACGGTACCCCGACACCGCGTATCTATCTTGGTACCGGCGGCTATAGCGATACCGACTTGCTTGGTACGCTGTACCCAGCCGGCACCAAAAAGACAGACTTTTTGCGCGAATATGCTCGTCAATACGGCGCGGTCGAGATCAATAGCACCTTTTACGCGCCCATCGGCCAAAAAGCCTTTGCTGGTATGATCGATAAAGCCTACGTACAAACCGATAGCGAGTTGAAGTTTGCGGTAAAACTGCATCAAGACTTTACCCATGCGCGCAAAGGCACAAGCGAGCACGCACAAGCGTTTTTAAACGCCCTATCCCCACTCATCGAAGCCGATGCGCTCGCGCCTCTACTATTGCAATTCCCCCACGGCTTTGATCGTACTCGCGAGCATCGGCTGTATTTGGCCAATCTGGTCAGTTGGTTTAAAGACTATCCGTTAGCGGTTGAGTTTCGTCATAATGGCTGGCACACCCCGCAAGTGGTCGATAGCTTTATCAAACAAGGTCTGATCTGGGGTAGCGTCGATTATCCTAAAGTCAGCGGCCTACCGCCCTCGCGCTTGATATTTACCGAGCGTACTGGTTATCTGCGTATGCATGGTAATAATTTAAACTGGTGGGATGCGATGAGCGCCGCTGATCGTCATGATTATCGCTACTCTGAGGCTGAGATGCAGGACTGGGCGCAAGCCATTGCCAATCAACGCCAGCACTTTGATACCCTTTATATCTTCTTTCAAAACACCGTCAAGGCGCATGCTTATTATAATATTGCGATATTGAGAGAGGCGTTGGGTAGGTTTGGGTTTGAGGTGATCTAACAGAGTTTATGGACCTAATTAAAAACCAACCTCTTTTTATAGCACTCATACTATTGCTAATTTTGAAACATAAGGACATAGCGTGTATACAATAATAACTGAAAATGACGAATCGGCTTGGGCCGATGAAACTGGTGTTCTTTATCATTTCCCGAAAAGATACCAAAAGTACCTCAAACCAGGTACGAAAGTCATTTATTACAAAGGAACATTGAAGAACAAAAAATTTTCTAATAAAAGGTTGTCTGACGCGCCACACTATTTCGCTATTGCTAAAATCGGTAAAACCTACCCCGACAAAGAAAGTAGTAAAAATGATTTTTTTGCCACTATTACTGATTTCATACCCTTTAAAGAAGCTGTTTTAGCAAAATATGAGTCCAAATACTTAGAAACAATCCCTGATTCGAGAAAATCCAATTATTGGCGCGATGGAGTAAGAGCTATCGATGAGGATACTTATCAGCTGATTATCTCTAAAAGCAGGATCAATAAGGTTTCAGAGCAAAAAACAGCTTATATCTCAGATAAAAATGCAGAACATTATCAAGATTCGCTTGAATCTTTCAGTGAAGGTAAAGCATCAAAACGCTATGTAACTACATACGAAAGAAATCCTAAATATAGAAAACAAGCAATTGCTATTCACGGTGACTCTTGTACTGCTTGCGGATTTAACTTTGGAGAGTTTTATGGAGAATATGCAGAAGGCTTTATTCATATTCATCATATAGTTCCTGTTTCAGAATTTGAAACACCTAAAGAGATAGACCCAGAAACCGACTTAATTCCTTTATGCGCAAACTGTCATTGTGTCGTTCATAGAAAGAAAGACAAGACATTATCAATCCATGAAATAAGAACGTTAATAGCTGACAACTCTAAGTAAAAGATATAAATAGTCATTGTAAAGTGAAGCTGTATTAACAGCAGCAGAACATAAAAGAGCAGCCAAAAAAAAGGACGCCTCTCAGCGTCCTCTTTTTTAATTATAAAGTAATTCAAATACTTAGTGACTACAGATTATTTCTCAACACCCGCATCTTGACCTTTATATTTCGCATTTGCGTAGTCCCAGTTCACAAGTTTGTCTAGGAACGTATCTACATAGTCAGGACGACGGTTACGATAATCGATGTAGTAAGCGTGCTCCCATACGTCACAAGTCAATACCGCGACTTGACCGTGTGCCAATGGGTTATCAGCGTTACCAGTCTTCGCGATTGATAGTTTACCGCCGACTTTATCAGCGACAAGCCAAGCCCAACCAGAACCAAACTGTGAGGTTGCTGCGTTTTTGAACTCTTCGCGGAACTTGTCATAACTACCAAAATCTTCTTCGATTTTCGCTTTGAGATCACCAGTCGGTTCGCCGCCGCCGTTTTCTGGGGTCATGCAGTTCCAGTAAAACGTGTGGTTCCATACTTGCGCGGCTTGGTTAAACATGGTTTGCTTGCTGTCATCTTTTGCCGTGGCTTCGATGATCTCTGGCAATGTTTTGTCTTCTAGACCAGAGCCTGGTAGCAAATCGTTTAGTTTATTGACATACGCGGCATGGTGCTTGTCATGATGGTATTCTAGTGTTTCGGCACTGATATGTGGCTCTAGCGCGTCTTTTGCATAAGGTAGATCTGGTAGAGTAATGTTTGACATAATTATTTTATCCTTGCTTATTTGCCGCTCCTATCTCACCTGCCTCAAAGAGGCAAGCAACATACCGAGCTAAATTGGCTGAGTTTATTGTTTGAGATGAATTTTATCGCTTAATACTTTTGTCGTTTAATACATGATATTTTTACTCACGATATCACGTATTGTCACGAATCCAAAAGTAACATTAGTGTTATTTTTTGCCCGAAAGCCAAGTCTTTGACTTTGCGGGCGTTTATTAACTTAATATTTACAAGCTATAAGATATCATTCACTGAATCTTGGCACCTATTATAGCAACAGTACGCAGCAATATCAGTTACTAAATGTTATGGACGATACAACCTGTATAGCAATTGGTTATTTATCGAGCCACGCTATCGGGTTGTTTGGGCTTAACCGGTATAATAAATGGGCGGATGCGAGCCACTATGCATACCTACTCTATTTAGCCTAACTCATTTACTGGTAACGTCTTTTTTGTCCCTCGACTTGATGGAATGATTTTATGAGCACTACCACAGTCCGGCTATCTGGTCACCCCGTACCATCGCAAAATGAGGCAACCGCTGCCAGCCAGTGGGTACTCGCCAGTAATAACAAAGGCAAGCTTGCTGAGTTTAAACGTCTATTTGCGGCGGCAGATTTGGATGTGACGATCGTCCCACAAGGCCAGCTCGGTATCGATGATGCCATCGAGGATGGGTTGAGCTTTGTAGAAAACGCCATCATCAAGGCGCGGCATGCCAGCCGAGCCAGCAACCTGCCTGCCATTGCAGATGACTCAGGATTATGCGTGCCCGTATTGGGCAATGCGCCTGGCATCTATTCGGCGCGCTACGCAGGCGAGCATGGCAATGATGCTAAAAACAACGCCAAGCTCATCGCTGATTTGCAGCCTATTCGCGCCGCCACGCCAGATACGCCTATCAAAGGTATGTTTGTTTGTGTGCTGGTGATGGTACGCCATGCCGATGACCCGCTGCCGATTATCGCCCAAGGTCTGTGGCATGGTGAGATCTTGCAGGCAGCGCAAGGCGACGGCGGCTTTGGTTACGACCCCCTGTTTTGGCTGCCCAAGCTACAAACGACGGCCGCCAGCCTGAGCGCCGCTGACAAAAACAACATCAGTCACCGCGGCCAAGCCATTCGGCAGTTATTGGCGCAGCTAGCGCTATGACAGTTGACGCGCTCTAAAACAGCGTTAGCGCTACTGATGCATGTCATCAAACATGAGGTAAATAGAGAACGCTTTATAGGCAAACAGATAATTTTTACTTTAATAAACAGATAGATTATACTGTTCTACTTTTAAAATTTTGTTGAAGGCCGTTATTTGCCTGTATAATTCAGCAAAAAGCGTTATTATGCGCGGCATAAACGGTTTATTATTGATATTTGATAGCGTGTACTCAAACGCTGCCTGACGGCGCTTGGCCTTATGGCATTGGCGCAGTTAGGTTATAGGGACGCCTGAGGCGATTGCTTAAAGGCCAGCTGAGCGACTGCGCGCTATCACTATCCCCTATTTATTCCAACGGCAATCAGCAGCACACGCCCGTATTTTGAGGTGCGATTGTCTATCATTATTATTTAACCCTAAAGGTGTAATTAACATGGCTACAGATTTGCAAGTCACAACCAACAAGCTATCTAATAAAGAGACTCAGCTGACGGTTAAAGTCCCCGTAGAAAAAATCCAAAACAAAGTAGAAGGCCGCATCAGCCAAGTGGCGAAAACCGCCAAAATCGACGGTTTCCGCAAAGGCAAAGTGCCAATGTCGCACATCCGCTCACAGTACGGTGCTGGCATCCAGCAAGAAGTGATCAACGATGTGATCCGTGATACGGTCTTTGAAGCGATCAAAGCTGAAGACATCCGCGCCGTTGGCATGCCAAACATCGACGACGTCAAACTAGAAGACGACTTTTTGGTGTATCAAGCCACTGTTGAGATCTTCCCAGAAATCGACGTACAAGGTATCGATGAAATCGAAGTTGAGCGTCACACGGCGACCGTCAGTGACGAAGACGTCGACACCATGATCGAAAACTTGCAAAAGCAGCGTCAAGAGTATGTTGAAAAGAAAGGCAAAGCAGCCAAAGACAACCAAGTGACCTTTGACTTTGAAGGCTCTATCGACGGCGAAAAATTCGAAGGCGGCTCAGCGGAAGACTTCAAATTGGTCATCGGTAGCAACCAGATGATTCCTGGCTTTGAAGCGGGTATCAAAGGCATGAAAGCTGGCGAAGAAAAAGTCATCGATGTGACCTTCCCAGAAGATTACCAAGCAGAAAACCTAGCCGGTAAAGAAGCACAGTTCAAAATCAATGTAAAATTGGTGGAAAGAGCCAAGCTACCTGAAATCGACGACGAGTTCCTAGAGCTATTTGGCGTGACCGAAGGCGGCGTTGAGAAGCTAAAAGAAGACGTACGCAAAAACATGGAACGCGAAATCAAAAACGCTGCGCGTAGCCAAGTCAAGCAAGCGACTTTTGATGCATTGCTAGAAAAGAACGAGTTTGACGTACCAAACGCCATGCTAGAGCAAGAAATCGAGCGTCAGCGCAACATGATGATGCAGCGTTTTTCTCAGCAGTTCGGTGCCAGCGCTGACAGCTTTGACAAAGACATGCTGCCAAATGAGCTGTTTGAAGAGCAAGCGCTACGTGCTGCCCGTCTTGGCATCATCGTCGCTCGCGTCATCGACACCAAAGGCCTAGAAGTCGACCAAGAGCGTGTCGAAAACTTCATCAAAGAAGCGGCAGAAAACTACGAAGACCCAAGCGAAGTCATCGAGTACTATACCAATGACAAGCAGCAACGCGCCAACATCGAGTCTGTGGTACTAGAAGACCAAGTGGTCGACTATTTGATCAGCCAAGGTAAAGTAACTGACAAAGAAGTCAGCTACCAAGACCTGCTCGCTGCTCAGCAGCAGCAAGCGATGTAATGTTGCTCAGTCGTCCAGCCAGACCATTATTATCATCGCTAAGTCCGGGTGATCATTGGTGACGACGGCCAAGGTAATACAAAAATGCCCTAACCATTGTGTTAGGGCATTTTTCTTGGTGGATGGTTATTGATGAATGGATTACTGGCGCGTACGCCCACACTGACTGGCTTTTTATCGAGTGTTTTTCATCCTCGTTTATGACCAACCCCTTGATAAATGGTTGCAGACGCCTTATTAATAGACAGTCATTTATCAATTTTCACATTAAAAAGTTACTATTGCCTTAATAAAAAAGTTACCATTAGCTCAATTATTTTTTAGCGACACCTAGATGGTTTTATGGTGATAGTTTTATGGCATCTGGCTCGTACTAGGTATAAACGGCCGTATTTACAATGATAAGCCGTCAGCAAAGCTTGGCCACTCGCTACCCTCAAACCCTTTATTTTATGGACTTATACATAGGACATCTTTATGACAGATTATGATCGCATCACCGCCAACCCGCATTTTGATATGTTGATGAGTGCGCACAACGACGTACAAAACATCCAAAGCGCTCCGCAATCTGCCTTAGTACCCATGGTGGTCGAGCAGTCTTCACGCGGTGAGCGCTCGTTTGATATTTTCTCGCGCTTGCTGCGTGAGCGTGTGATCTTTTTGACCGGTCAAGTCGAAGACCACATGGCCAATCTTATCGTTGCTCAGTTGCTATTTTTGGAAGCAGAAAACCCAGACAAAGACATTCATTTATACATCAACTCACCAGGCGGCTCAGTCAGTGCCGGTTTGGCAATTTTTGATACCATGAACTTTATCCAGCCTGAGGTATCGACCATCTGTATGGGCGGCGCGTATAGCATGGGTTCATTCCTATTGGCAGCAGGCCAAAAAGGCAAGCGTTACTCACTTGCCAATGCACGCGTGATGATTCACCAGCCATCAGGCGGCGCGCAAGGTCAAGCGACCGATATCGAGATTAATGCGCGTGAAATCCTCAAAATCCGTGATCGCCTAAACCGCATTTTGGCTGAGCGCACCGGTCAGCCGCTTGAGAAGATCGAAAAAGACGTCGAACGTGACTTTTGGCTAGATGCGCAAGAAGCCAAAGAGTACGGTCTGGTCGATGAAGTACTAGAGCGTCGTCCGACTTCGTTGTAGGCTTTGGGCGCCGCGCCATCATCGCGATATCCGCAGCCATTTTGTTACATTTTATGCCTGAGCACTTGCTGTTTGGGCATTGATGGACATACTCAGAATACTTATAAGCTTTAAATTTTAGGAGCGCCTTTTATGGCAGAAGATAACACCCCACAGTGCTCATTTTGTGGCAAAGCCAAAAGTGACGTACAACAGCTCATTGCCTCTGACGACGCCAATATCTGTAATGAGTGCATCGAGCTATGTACCGACTTAATCGCAGACAGCGCCGAGCAGAGCGACGATAGCGATATTGACACCTCGTGGGTCAATAAAAAACTACCAACGCCAAAAGAGATACGCGCCAAGCTTGATGAGTATGTCATCGGGCAGGACGCGGCCAAAAAAGCCTTGGCAGTGGCGGTTTATAACCATTATAAACGCCTAAAAGTCAGCCAGACTTTGGCCAATGATAACAAAACAGCCAAGATTGGCGCTGATGATGCCATGGTTGAATTGGCAAAAAGCAATATCTTGCTGATTGGCCCGACCGGCTCTGGTAAGACACTGCTCGCGCAAACCTTAGCGCGCCTGCTCGACGTGCCTTTTGCCATGGCCGACGCCACTACCTTGACCGAAGCAGGCTACGTCGGTGAAGACGTCGAAAACATCGTGCAAAAACTACTGCAAGCGGCTGACTATGATGTGAGCAAAGCTGAGCAAGGTATCATTTATATCGATGAGATTGATAAAATCAGCAAAAAAGGCGACAACCCGTCTATCACGCGCGACGTATCGGGCGAAGGCGTACAGCAAGCCCTACTCAAGCTAATCGAAGGCACAGTTGCTGCTATCCCGCCTCATGGTGGCCGTAAGCATCCACAGCAAGAGCTGATCCAAGTCGATACCAGCAACATCCTCATCATCGTTGGTGGTGCATTCGCTGGCCTCGACCAAGTGATTCAGCAACGTACCGAAAAAGGCGGTATCGGTTTCAATGCGGATGTCAGCTCAAAAGACGACAGCCGCCGTAGCTCAGATTTGCTTCAGCAAGTCGAGCCTGAGGATTTGATTAAGTTTGGTTTGATTCCTGAGCTGATCGGTCGTCTGCCGGTACTGGCCGCGCTCGAAGAGCTGGATGAAGAAGCGCTGGTGCAAATCTTGACCGAGCCAAAAAACGCGCTGGTCAAACAGTACAAGTATTTGTTTGATATGGAAGGCGCTGAGATTGAGTTTACCAAAGAAGCCCTCGATGCCATCGCCAAAAAAGCCATGGAGCGCAAAACAGGCGCGCGTGGTCTGCGCTCTATCGTAGAAAACGCCTTGCTAGAAACCATGTATGAGCTACCATCGATGAAAAACGCCAAAACCGTGATGGTCGATGAGTCAGTCATCAATGAAGGCAAAACGCCTAAAATCGCTTAATCTGAGCATGACCAAAGATAGCAGGACAAATGGTAGGCTATCTTGACAATAACCCTAAAAAAGCGTCTGGCAGCAATGCTCAGGCGCTTTTTTGTGTCGGCTCGTCTGTATGCATAAATATATATGCCCAAGCGCACAAAAGGCGTATAAAAAACCCATAAGAAACCCATAAAAAATGACAGCGGCGTTTATCAAACCTTGTCAGGGAGACGCATAAATCATGCTAAGGTAGATTATCCTTCTAAGCCCGTATCTTTGGTAGCGATAGCGCGCCTGCGACATGAGGTTTAGATACCCACCAGAATGATGATGACAAAGGATTGTTTATTATGCTCAACCACATGGCCACTATGGCAAGCTCACTACGCTGCCACCTTCCTATCGCCTCTCAAAAAAATCACGACATCGCGCCATACTATCGCGATCATGTCGCTGCTATCACGGGCGCAGGCTCTGGTATGGGCCGTGAGCTTGCCATTCATTTGGCAAAAATGGGCTGTCACCTTGCCCTATCTGATATCAATCCTGAGCAGCTGGCGCAGACCAAAGCGCTGCTCATCGGCTACGATATCGACGCTTGCACCACAGTACTTGATGTCTCAGACCAAAAAGCCGTCGCAGCTTGGGCAGAGGCGGTGATGAATGAGCACGGCAAAGTCAATTTTATCTTTAACAATGCAGGCGTGGCGCTGTATTCTACCGTAGAAGGCAGTAGTATCAGCGAGCTTGAATGGGTGATGGATATTAATTTTTGGGGCGTGGTCTATGGCACCAAGGCGTTTCTGCCTTTGATTAAAAATAGTGTCAAAGCCACTGAAACGGACAATAGCAATCACACAGACAAAAACGCCCGACAGTTTTCTGAGCATGGTCATATCGTCAATATCTCCAGTCTCTTTGGACTGACCGCCCAGCCCTCACAATCTGCCTATAATGCCAGCAAGTTTGCAGTGCGCGGCTTTACCGAAAGCTTGCGCCAAGAGCTCGATATCCAGCGCTGCGGCGTATCAGCGACCTGTATCCATCCAGGTGGTATCAAAACCAACATCGCCAATAGTGCACGCGGTAATGACAGCATCAACGACATCGGCATGCGTACTGGCCCCAAAGCCATCAGAAGTTTTAATAAGTTTTTGAAGTTCGATGCCAGTGAGGCCGCTTGGCTCATTCTGCAGGCGGTAGCGACCAACCAGCGCCGCTGCCTGATTGGCAACGATGCCAAAATGATCGATGCCGTACAGCGCGTCTTTCCCTCAGCATATAGCCAGATACTAAACGACGCCAACAAACTCTCACGTAAGCTCAAACCGAGACGTGCCAAAAAACCCAATCATGGCAGATAACTTTTTCTTGTTCTATCTGGAGTCGCCTCACTATAAAACAGACACAGTACGACTGAGGGCAGTTTTGCATCGCTTCTGTCGGCGTAGGCGCAGCAAGCCAAATTGACACTCATCGCACATGAGACAGTTACCTACTGATTGTACTTAGAATTGACACAAAAAGGCGCTTAACCCATGTGTGGTTAAGCGCCTTTTTTCGGTTTGTCGCTATCGATAGCACTGCGTTTATGATTGGCGATTTTGACCTTATTTGCGAGTAGACGCTTGCGCATAATCTGTGACACTTTACGTATTTATATACTTTAACACGTTATATTTGCTACAATTATGTTTCTAGCAACTTACTGCTTATTATCTATTTATATTGTTATTTACCAGCTAAATATTCGGCTTGATTTTTTATTGATGCAGCACTTATTCCAGACATAGATTAGGCACAGTTCTATCATCATAACGGTTAAATTACCATATAAATATATATTCAGATATTATCTTTTATAATAAGGATATTCCAGTGAAAAAATTTCTAGCAATACCGTCGCCTTTTTTGTTGGCGACTATCGTGGCTGTCGGTGCCACTGGCATCACGGCCTGTAGCGACTCAGAGACCAAGGCCGTGGACCGTGTCGAAGAAGCAGAAGCCCTCGCCCGCGTCAAATCGCTTGAAGCACGCGCCGCTGAGATTAAAAACGACATGGCTGCAAACCCCGGTGCCAAACTAAACATCAGCATGCCAGATGAGTCGACCATCCCTGATAATGAGTATGGCGCCGCTGTCCGCCGAGGGTTGGAGCTTGCCAATCACACGTACCGAGAGCTGCCAAATAACGTCGGCAACAAGCTCAACTGTACCAGCTGTCACTTAGCCAATGGCTCAGAAGCCTATGCCGCACCGTGGAATGGCCTACCGGGTATCTTTCCGATTTACCGCTCGCGTGATGCTCGCGTCAACTCGTTACAAGAACGGGTCAATGGCTGCTTTCAGCGTTCGATGAACGGCACGCCACTGGATCTAGATTCAGAGGAGATGAATGCCTTTATCTCTTATATGACATGGCTATCACAAGATATGCCAATAGGGGTATCGCCAGAAGGCCGTGGGTTTGTCAAGGTCGACAACACGCTGACCCCAGACCCCGTCAAAGGCAAGGAGATATTTGCCAATACCTGTAGCACTTGTCATGGTGACAATGGTGAAGGTCAATACAATGACGACGGCACCTATGTATATCCTGCCGTCGCTGGTGAAAATTCATTCAACGACGGCGCAGGTATGGCGCGTACCTATAAGGCAGCAGCTTTTGTCAAAGGTAAAATGCCGTTTGGTCAAGGCAATACCCTAACCGATCAAGAAGCCATCGATGTGGCCAGCTACTTCACCCACTTGCCGCGCCCAGTCAAAGCCAACAAAGACAAAGATTGGCCAAAAGGCGGCGCGCCTGTTGATGTACGCCGTTAGTAAAGGCCAGTGGTTTAGATAATAAAAGCACTCAGATAAAAAGCCCAGCTATAAATAAACTGGGCTTTTTTGCGGTATGCATAACCATCATAGTAATACTTAAGGTAGCTTCATATCACCTTCTACCAGCCAGCCCATACGCCGCATCACATAAGCGACAACACCGGCAATCACGGCTGGTAGCACAAACATCAATAACACAATCGCCGTCCATAGCTGTGCGGTGCTCATCAGTCCTTGCGAGGCCTCGATGACGCCAAACACCCCGACCAACCCCGCCGTACCCATGCCAGCGCCAGTTGCGGTACATGCCAGCCCAAAGCCGACGGTCGCAATAGGGCCGACGATGGCACTCGCGATGACCGCAGGCAATAGCACTAGTGGTTTTTTTAGTACATTGGGAATCTGTAGCATACTGGTGCCAAGCCCCTGAGAGATCACCCCACTGACACCGTTGTCCTTAAAGCTCGCTACTGCAAAGCCGATCATGTGCGCCGCGCAGCCCACCACCGCCGCACCGCCTGCCAGCCCGCCAAGCCCGATAGCAATGCATATAGCCGCGCTGGAGGTGGGAAGTGTCAGCAAAATCCCCACCACCACAGCAATCACAATCCCCATCAATAAAGGCTGCAGCTCAGTGGCTGCTTGGATACCTTGTCCAATAGCGCTGACGGCAGCGACGATGGGCGGATTAAGAAGGGCACAAACCAGCAACGCCACACTACATACCACCAATGGCACCAATAAGATATCGAGTTTGGTTTTACCTGCGATCCATGTACCAGCGCGATACGCAAATACCGATGCCAAATACGCGCCAATCGGATTGCCGGGTATGGCGACAAAAGTCGCAGGAGCACCTACCTGAGCGGTAAATAGCGTCCCTGCCATTAGCGCCTCGGAGTGGGCACCGAGCATACCAGCGACCAAGCAGCTGAGCATCACCAGCGTCGGTGCTTTTAGATAGTACGCAATACCCACGCCGATACCCGCCCCCATCATGACTGAAGCCAGCTTGCCGACAGCCACCAGTGCTGGCAAATTTAACCAACCACCGATTTGCGAGATAATAAGACCAGCTATCAAGGTGACAAACAAGCCCAACGCCATGCCAGTAAAAGCATCAATAAAATACTTTTGAAAAAAAGCCTTAATGACACCGTGGGGTGCTACTGCGTGCGATACAGTCATAGCCATGCTCTTTGTAAGTTTTGGAGATAAATTGCGATCAAACAAGGAAAATAGCACCGTTAATATCGGAATATTGACCAGCTGTTTGATGATTTTTGATAAAATTTGGCCATTTTAGCCCATTTAGATAGCTATCAAGTGAATTGAAGACACGCCCTAAAATAAACGATAAAAAAGGCGTCGCTCGTACCAGTAAGCGACGCCTTTGTTTATAAACGAGTCATCCTCCTAAGCTGCCGATGCTAGCGGCGCTGTTCGACGATGATAGAGTCGATGCCGTTATTTTGTAGGCGCTGCTGGGCGGTGGTCACGGCTTGACGATTATTCATCGGCCGTGAGATGACCTGATAGATGGGCAAACCATTACCTGTGGTGTTTTTTACCACTCTTGCATCGACACCTGCCATCAGTACTTGGGCGCGGCGACGATCTGCTTCATCAGCATCACCAAAGCTATTGATCTGCAAAATGTAGGTAGCTGCCGGTTTGGCAGCCTGTACGCTAGCGGTCCCGGCACCTGAGTTATTGCTACGGTTAGCGCCATTACTATTGCTAGTAGGCGCAGGGCCATCGTAAGTGGCGTCTTCTTCGACAATGACAATCTCATCACTGTTTTCGCCAGTTGCCGCGCCATTGCCCTGATTAGGCGCTGTCGCTGTACCATCCGCGATACCGAAATTGCCTGACTCATCCTCACGACTGGCGCTACTATCCTGCGGCTGAGTGACGACCACATCCGGCTCAAAGGCATTGATATCGCCTATTGCACTGTTGCCCACCTCGGCGATGTCTTCATCAGGAATCGTCGCCATTTCTTGACTGGGCAATATGTCATAAAACTCATAATCACCATTATCCGTGTCAGTATCGACACGCGGCTGTACCTGACGGTCTGGGTCATCGCCGGCGGCACTATCTGCTGGACTAAAATCAAACAATGGCGAGAGGTAGATAAACACCCCAATCATCAAGGTCAGTATCGCCCCGACGAACATCCATAATAAGCCTGACACACTACTGGTTTTGCGCTTTTCGGTCGCGCCTTTAGGTTTTTTGGCTAGCATGGATCTGGTTCTCCCTACTGAATTTAACTATCATTAAATTACGCTTATCAGCCGTCTCTTTATACTACATGCTAGACGGGGCAGACAACCCTAACAAATTAAGTCCGTTGGACAATACTTGACGCACCGCTTTTGACAACCGTAGACGCGCCTGCATCAATGCCATCTCATCAGTGCTTGGTGTCTCACCTGATGTCAAGCTCACCGGCAAGATGCGGTTGCTGTCGTACCAGCCATGAAACAGCGCCGCCAGCTCTTTTAGATAATTGGTCAAGACGTGCGGCTCGTAGCCAGTCGCCGCGCGCGCCAAGGTCGCAGGATAGCCTGCTAGCAGCTTGATCAACTCATCTTCGTTCGGAGCGCTTAGCCTCGTTTGCTGCGCCTGACCGATGGCATCATCTACCACAAAGCCACTGTTTTCAAGCTTCTCTAACACGCGGCAGACACGCGCATGCGCGTACTGAATATAATAGACTTGGTTGTCTTTACTTTGCGACTTGGCCAGCTCCAGATCAAAGTCCACATGCACTTCAGGCTTACGCGCCACATAATAAAAACGCGCCGCATCGTTACCCACCTCAGAGCGCAGCTCGCGCAAGGTGACAAATTTGCCTGAGCGTGACGACATTTGTACTTTTTCACTACCGCGCCATAAGGCCACAAACTGTACCAATACCACATCGAGGCGCGCCTCATCGATGCCAAGCGCAGTCAGCGCCGCTTTTACCCGCGGGACATAACCATGGTGGTCTGCGCCCCAGACGTTGATGACTTTATCAAAGCCGCGGTCAAACTTGTTTTTGTGATAAGCAATATCAGAGGCAAAGTACGTCGTTTGCCCATTGGCGCGGCGTACCACTCGGTCTTTTTCATCACCAAAATCGGTCGATTTAAACCAAATATTGCCATCTTTTTCATACAGATAGCCTTTGTCGTCTAGTATCTGTAAGACGGGCTCGATCTCGCTATCGATTGAGCGCTCGCTAAACCAGCACTCATAACGCACCCCAAAGTCATTTAAATCATCTTTGATATCCGCCAAGATACTGCTCAGCGCCGCGTCTAAAAACAGCTCATAACCCTCACCTAGCAAGGATTTGCTATTGGCAATCAGACCATCGATATGCGCTTCTTTGTCGCCTGATACCAGTGTTTTTTCACCATCGGCATTGGTATCAAAGATAGCATCTGCTGGTACGTCTTTGGCGACGTCAGCGAAAGGATGAACGTAGCTGTCACCATGCTGCACCTTTAGAGTCTGTGCGATATCTCGGACATACTCGCCTTGATAGCCATTGACCGGAAAAGTCACCTGCTCGCCATTGATCTGCAAATAACGCAAGTAGGTGCTGGTTGCCAAAATATCCATTTGACGACCAGCATCATTGACGTAGTATTCACGCGTGACGTCATACCCCACCGCCTCTAGCAAATTGGCCACGCTCATACCGAACGCTGCGCCGCGGCCATGACCGACATGCAGGCTTGAGGTTGGATTGGCAGAGACAAACTCGACTTGGATTTTTTGCCCGGCAAATTGCTCGCTTAGACCAAAGCGGTCTTGTAGCTCAAAGATATCTGCTAATACTGCAAACTTGGCATCACTGTTCAAAAACACATTGATAAAACCAGGGCCGGCGATTTCGACTTGGCGGATGTCTTGATTATCAGGCAACGCGGCGACGATTTTTTCTGCCAGCATACGCGGATTACTCTTGGCTGCTTTGGCTGCCGTCAGCGCGATGTTACTGGCAAAATCACCATGGCTCAAATCCTTGGTACGGGTAATCTGGCTATTGTTTTGCCAATCAGCAGGCAAGATGTCTTGCGCCTGTAAGGTTTGAACAGCTTGGTCAAATAATGCGGTTAAGGTATCGATTTGGGCTTGTGACATAGGGTATAAACTCAGTTAAATAAACAACAAAAACGGTATAAAACATGACGAATGCGAGCAGTCGATATGGGATTATTATAATAACGACGGGCTAGGCAAAAGAGACATTAGTACTAAAAAACAAGTAACCTATAAATATAACAATCTTTGTGCTGTATTGCACTATTTACGATGAAATTAGTGTCAAAATACAACACTTTAAGCCCAATTTGCCCCTCACCCTTGGCTATCTGATAAAGACGGCGCGCACTGCGCTAAGCGTGACGAAACATCGAGCATTATGATTGTAGCGTTACTGTTGTCCAAGGCTTTGTGGTAGTTTATACCCAGTACATTCCACGCTATAATGATGGTTTGTATTGCTGTCTTGCTGTAGTGAAGCAATACGTCCCATCGGAGCCGAGTCGCCTGTCATCATCCAGACGATAAAATAATAAAGACAATCAGACAACGCGTCACCACTTTATAGGACTATTTTATGTTTGCTATTGCTGCTAGTACCATCACCAGCTGGGGATTGTACGTCTTACTACCAATATTTATCGCCTTTTTATTTTTTATTATGTGGGACATCTCTAAAAAATCTGAGGCTGGACGCGCTGGGACGTTTTGGATCTTTTTGGCACTGGGTGCTGGGTTTGTGGGCTTTTTACTCAAGCTCTTATTAGAGGTCGCCTTTGAGAGATGGTTGATCTAACCAATGCTCTAGGGCATATCCTCAATTCAACCGACAGTCATCCAAATGGGTTCGAAGCGGTTAAACAGCGACTAAACACTGCACTGTTTTACTGTGCTATTTTTTGGCAATAATGGTCGCGCGCATCGGGGCAGGATAGCCTTCTACAGTCTTTGTTCGGTCATTAGGATCTAAAAAATCTGCTAGGGAGTGATACGTCATCCATTCGGTTTGGCGCTGCTCATTGGTCGAGGTCATGGCCACATCGACGCAGCGCACGTCTGTAAACCCTGCTTTTTCAAGCCAGCCGATTAACGCTGCGACAGAGGGTAAAAAGTACACATTATTCATCTGCGCGTAGCGGTCATGCGGCACCAGTACAGTATTGGCATCGCCTTCGATTACTAACGTCTCAAGCACCAGCTCGCCGCCTTTGACCAGCTGCCCCTTTAGCTGTTGCAAATGCTCAAAGGGTGACTGGCGATGATAGAGCACTCCCATACTAAACACCGTATCAAATAGCTGACTGTGCTCAGGTAAGGCTTCGAGTGGGACGGGGATATAATGCGTTTTATAACTATCAGCCGCGCCGACAAAATGCCGAATCGCCATAAACTGATGATAAAACAAGCAGGAGGGATCGATGATAATGACCGTCTCCGCGCCAGCCCCTGCCATACGCCAGCCATGATACCCAGAGCCGCCGCCGACATCGAGCACGCGCCGTCCTTTTAAGGTGCCCAAATGCGGCGCAACTCGCTGCCATTTCCAATCACTGTGCCACTCGGTATCGATCTTGATACCTGACGCATCATCGCCGATTTGACCACCGATCTGAAACGGCCCTTTGCGCCATGGCATCAGCTGCTTTAACAGCGCCGTTGTTTGCTTGCGCTGCGAGTCACTCAGATTTGCCTCAATGGTCAATACATCAGTGTTTAGATGGGCAGCATTGACGACCAATTCTGGCAAACGCGCCACCGACGCCTGATAAGCCGGCGCGTGCGCATAGTTGGCTTTGTCTTTGATGGCACCCAGCCATGTTGGCAACTGGGTCAGCCACTCATAAGCCGTCGGCTGCTGCTGCGCAAGTGTTAGCAAGGTCAAATACAGCTCACGTTCGGCGCGCAAGATAGTGTCATTAAGCATAAAAGCGAATTACCATGTGGATCAAAAAGTAAGGTTAAAAATTGCGTCCTCAAAGAAAGGCTATTTAAACGCCACAATCGAGACAAAGTTCAAAAACTGAAACCACGTCAGATGCCGTGCAAAACCCACCTTATCCAAACGCTGATGGTGCCCGTCTAAGGTATCGGTGATAAGGACGTTTTCTAGCGCATTACGCTTGCCGCTGATTTCCATCTCGGTATAGCCATTAGCGCGCTTAAAGTCATAATAGCGCTCAACCAGCCACGCATCATACTGCTCATCAAACGCATGGGTTTTTTCAGTCAACACCAATATACCGCCCTCGCTCAGTGCGTTATAGATATTCTCTAACACTGCCACTCTATCGGCGGCTGGCAAAAACTGTAGCGTTAAATTTAAAATCACCATATCGCATGGCTCAAGTGTCACATCGCGGATATCGGCGGTGACGACTTCGATATCGTGCTCAGGATAGTTATCATTGAGCACAGTCGCCGCTTTTGTGGTCATCGCAGGCGAGATATCTATCGCTTTAATCTGTAAATCCTGCGGCGCAAACTCCCCAGCCAGCGCCATGCTAGCCGCACCAAGTGAGCACCCCAAATCATACACACGGCTGACACGGCGGCCATCATCGCCTTGCTGACGGTACTTGCAATGACGCCGAGCAAAAATAGGCAACATCGCCAGCACCTGCCCATAACCTGGTACACTACGGCGAATCATATCTGGAAAACACGCCACCACCTGCTCATCAAAAGAAAAGCGCGCCGCTTTATCGAGAGGTGTGGTAAATAAAGTGTCATGCTTGATAGTGGCAGGATTGGATTGGCTCATGGGGCGACTCGTTTTGATAATAGCAAAAGCCCATTATAACATTACTGTTTGTTACTTATCGCCATCAGATGCCCTGCTAAGCTAAATAGGTCATGCTAAGGGCAATCAATTAATGATTGAAGCAGTCGTTAAACCAACCGTATCATTGAGTTGATAGAGTCTTTAAGCAGGTCGTTGAAAGTTGAAACACGACCATCTGCGACCAACATTTACACCAGTAGCGCTATGTCACTTTTAGAGTGAAGTGATTATATAACCTGATCATCTCTTTATAATAATAGGAAAAATTATGCAAACCATTATCTTAGGCGGTGGCTGCTTTTGGTGCACCGAATCGGTCTTTTTGTCCGTAAAAGGGGTAGCGTCCGTGACCTCAGGCTATATGGGCGGCGACGCAGTATCGGCCAACTATGAGGCCGTCTGTAGCGGCACTACAGGTCATGTGGAGGTTATCAAAGTCGATTTTGATGACACTGTTGTCCCTCTGGAGGTGATACTTGATGTGTTTTTTGCCACTCACGACCCCACAACCAAAGATCGTCAAGGCAATGATGTCGGCAGTCAATATCGTAGCGTGGTGTTCTATACAGACGATGAGCAAAAACCAACCGTCGATCGCACCATCAACAAACTGCGCGATATGGGCGTCAACGTCGTCACAGAAGTCCATCCTGCTATGACGTTTTATAAGGCTGAAGAGTCGCACCAAGACTTTTTTAATAGAAACCCAGGCCAAGCCTACTGCAACTTTGCCATCCCGCCCAAACTTGCCAAACTGCGTAAAGAGTTTAGCGAATATATGGTCAATTAACTGACGCGCCATCACGGGTGCATCATTCGGCTAAAGGTCAGCTGGCAGGACGCACCTTTACGCTATGGGTCGCAGTTATTACTCACGCTTATTTATGATCAAGATAAAAAAGACGGACCGCCCTTCTCAGTAGATGAAGCAAGCATTCAGCAGTATTATGGACAGTATTATCAGATTGATGAAGTAGAAACACCTCTGCTACTATCGGCTCTATGCCTGATCTATCTGTCACAGAGCATGGCTGGCTACTCACAGCAATAGACAATCATAGAGAGATTTGATGAAAATTTTTATCAGCTTCGTCAGCCTGATGGGTTTGTTATTGGTCGTACTGCCAGGGCCATTATATAAATATGGCGTCGTGGATTTGGGTACCGCCTTTGCCGGATTTAGCTTGGCGATGCTCGCAGGCGGTGCGGCACTGATCATGTTGCTATTACAAGCGTTATTCAAACGCCACACGCTTAGCTTTCGCACCACTGTCATCACTATGCTGCTAGCGACCAGCGCGATCCTCATACCACTCACCATACTGCACAAAGCCAAAAGCGTACCCCCCATTCATGATATTTCAACCGACCTTACCAACCCGCCTAAATTTGTGGCCATCATTCCTTTGCGGGCTGACGCGCCAAACCCTGCGACATACTCTGGCACCGAGAGCGCAGCACAGCAGCGCATCGCCTATCCTGACTTGAGCACATTAAGCTACCCACAATCCAAATCTACGCTGCTCACAGCCTGCGAACAAACCGCCAGCAATCTGGGCTGGGAGCTGGTGGTGATAGACGCAGACACCGGTATTGTAGAGGCGACAGATACGACGCCTTGGTTTGGTTTTCAGGACGATGTGGTGATACGTATCACTGATGCAGGTAGCAAGCGGCTGGTCGATATTCGTAGTAAATCACGAATTGGTGGCAGCGATTTGGGCAAAAATGCAGAGCGTATTCGTCGTTTTATTAAAGAACTGGATAAGGTTTTAGAGTCGTAGCGACATCCTTTAGAAGCTTGACACGCAGCAAAAGCCACTTGTAACCTCACGCCTGCGTCAATTTATAGTAACAGGGTGCTGCGACCGCTTTTCTTTATTATGCAGATTGGTTACTCTAAGTAAATATGACGGTTTTGCACTTTATGCTGTTTTATTGCTCGCTCTTATTTATAACCATTACTTATCATCACGTCTCAGCCACTTCTCATAATAATTTTGATGTTTATAGGATATTCTCATGCGTTTGACTCCTCTTTCGACCCTATCCATGCTGGCTGCGGCTATTGGTCTGAGCTTTGCCAGCACTGCCCAAGCGGCCAAACCACCAGCGCCAGACTTGTCCAATAGCGAGTTTCAGCAGTGTCTAGATAGGCTAAAAGGCTCTAGTAAGTTTCGCGGCGTAGACAGCTTTACCTTCAACAACTATCGCCCAGCTCAGCCTGATCCGAGCGTTATTCAGTCACTTAACTATCAGCCCGAGTTTCAAAAAGATGTCTGGGACTATCTCTCGGCGCTGGTGGACAAAGAGCGCGTCGAAGATGGTATTCGTGCCAAGCACCAATGGCGTGATACGCTGCGCCAAATTGAATCGCGCTATGGCGTAAAAGCCGATCACGTCCTTGGCGTTTGGGGCGTGGAGTCCAACTTTGGTCAGACACTAGGTAAAAAACCGCTATTTGAATCCTTAGCGACTCTCTCCTGCTTTGATCGTCGCCAAAGCTACTTTCAGGGGGAGTTTGCCAATGCGCTCAAAATCGTCCAACGCGGTGATATTGCACCAAACGACATGACAGGCTCGTGGGCGGGCGCCTTTGGGCAGACGCAGTTTATGCCGAGCACCTTTTTGGAGCTGGCCGTCGACTTTGATGGCGATGGTCGTCGCGACCTCGTCAATAGCGTCCCTGATGCGCTAGCCTCTACCGCCAACTTTTTGGACAACCGTGGCTATCGTACAGGGGAGCCGTGGGGTTATGAAGTCAAACTCCCTGATGGCTACTGGGCGGCGTCCAATCGTAAAAACAAAAAATCCATGAGTCACTGGCGCAGCCAAGGTCTGACATTGGCAAATGGTAGCCCGCTGCCCTATGATTTGAGTAGTGCAGGACTGCTATTACCAGCTGGTATAGAAGGGCCGGCGTTTTTGGTTGGTAAAAACTTTGATACCTTTTACTCGTATAACGCGTCAGAAAACTACGCATTGGCCATCGCGCACTTGTCAGATCTGATCACGCGCGAAGACAGCAGCAAGACGGACTTTATCACTGCGTGGCCCACAGATGACCCAGGTATCAGCCGCCAACAAGCCAAAGACATTCAGCAAGCACTGCTCGATGCTGGCTATGATATTGGCGGCGTCGACGGCATCATCGGTGACAACACTCGTACGGCTATTCAGCAATACCAGACCAGCCGCGGTATCTTCCCTGCTGATGGCCGTGCAGGGCAAAAATTTTATCGTGCTATTATTGGCAGTGCGGCCCCAAGCCCGCGCTCGTATGGTCACTCATACTCTCAGCCCACCAATAGCCAATCCCTAAACCCAGCACCCGCCGATCGTATGGGACAATTGATCCAGCAGCAGACCACCGCGCCAAGCGCTTACTCTCAGTCGCCGCAGCCCTCTACGTCTAGCAACCCGCGCTATCGCCGCGTGATCGGCAGCGACGGTACTATCAAGCTGGTACGTATTGATGAAGGCTCATAACCGCTAGGTTTTATCGCGCTCCCTCTGATAGCAAAAAAGCCACGCTATAGCTAGCGTGGCCTTTTTATGTGTTTTAGGACGAGACCTTTAGGACGGTACATTTAACAGATAAGTCTTTAGCGTTGTCTTTTTGACAAACCTACGTTTTGATCCTTTGATTATAGTGACGCGGCGTTATACGATAGGCGGCGGATTGGGCTTACCATTGTCGCCATCCCAGTTTTCCCGTGCCTTGTCGTCTAGGTCAGCAGGGGTTTTTGGCTCCCATTTGCCATTTTCTTTCCATGTTTCATCACCCCAATCCGCATCTTCTTCTTTTCTATCCAAGTCTTTGTAGGCTTGGCTAGGGTCAATGCCGCGGCGTTTCATATCGGCAACTTGCTCTTCTAGGGTGCGAAACTGATCGGCATCATGCATGGCCTTTTCTAAGCCGTCGATTTCATGGTTTCGTTCATCATATTTAGAGTTGCTCATGTCTACTCTCCTTAATTATCCAGTGATCGTCAATGATACGTATCTCAGCGCTATTGTATGATGTGTTATCGTTTTAGTGATTTTGTTCTTTAGTCATTTCGTTCATGGCATTCGACTGTCGACTGAACGTGCGCTGACTCATGACTCTTATTATCACCAGTCCTGCTCAGATTCACAACCTCTGCCACGTATGCTTTGTATTACAAAACGTAGTCGCGCGCGCAGATGCTTGCGGTATATCTGCTCGAGACAGCTATCACTAGAGGACTGCTAAGAAAAATAAGTTACCAAAGAAGAGAAGAATGTAAAAAAGGCGATTAAGACTGAGATGAGGTGTTTTTTAGCAAGTTTTTTGCATAAAAAGTCAGCTTCCATAGCTCCTGCGATACCCGTGTGCCATATGTGGTCAGCTGTATCCAATTGGCACTGACCAGCTGACGCTGCAAGACGTTTAAGTCGTCTTGTGATATCTGACAGCGCGCAACCGCATGGACATCTGGCATGTCTTGCTTGACGTCTGCTTCAGCTTTTGATGCTATCAGTCGGTTGATGGCGGTTTGTAGACCATAGCTAGAGAACGTCGAGGGAATTTTTGATAAGGCAATCAGCACCTCTTGCCATGTCAGCGTCATCGGCCGTGTCACATCTGTCAGGTTACCCCCTGCATAGGCTTGCGCACTATAAGAGATCTCAAAGGACTCTGTCAAAACGATGGGTTTACTGACACTATCTTCTGCAAAGCTGGCTTTGGGCTGCTCATGAGGGTAGGCAAGATTATGTTGGATCAAGCTGTTTCGGTTGATGGCTTTTTTGGCGGACAGCCGCTCTGCGGTTTTTTGCGTAGTGGCTTGTTTGCTAAACTCAATGACCTCGTCACTGGCCTTTATCCAGCCGCTCGTGACTTTATGCGCAGCAATGATGGTGTAATAGGCTTGTACCAGCAGGCTTTCGATTTCATCAGCACTGTCATAGTAGTATATGCGATTGTCTTGCTTGGTCACTGCGTTGATAAATTCTTGTAACTGGCGGCTGATGGCGCTGTCTGGCGGCTGGTTTTTGATTAAGACCAGTAGAGGCTTGAGCTTGGCTTTGGCATTTAGATAGCTCAAATGCATTTGACTGACGCCGGTTTTTTGTACGGTACCGTAGCTATCACCGATTACCATCAACGCATAGTCGCAGGAGTCGATGCATTGGCGCCCATATAACGATGCCTTCGACAGTTGGCTTGACACATCATAAGTCAAAAAAGCGCGCGCCTGAAAAAATATCGCTAGGTTGTCCAATACCAGCAATTGATCATTATCAGCGCATATGACGTGGATATGATAGCGACGGTTTGGCACAATCACCTCTAAGCTTCAGTCATGACATAAGTAACGAGCAGACAAAATAGAGCACAAACATCTTGTTTTGCACAGACTAGCATAAACTTATAGAAATGGAATTATTTTATTTCGACCATAGCAGTTTCATCGTCATATAGGCGCGCCTGACACTCAAACCGCTGATCAGAAAAACCATGATAGCACTTATTTAGAAGCGTATTGCAAAACGGTCTCTTGTCCGACCAATTGTTTTATCAAAGCGCCCAACGTATCGTCATATTTGCTAGCATAAAAAGTCAACGGCAGTCGAATATTAGGCAATATTTGATGGTTTGTCGCTATCGCTCGGTGAGCGTTGTTGTCATGCTCGCCATCATCATTGCAATCACCATTGATATGGCTATTGCCATCGCTATTAATATTAGCACTTGCCAATAGCTGATTGCTCAGTAGCAACTGCTTGACCCGCTCTGCAATCGCCTGTCCTGAGTCCACCACCTGTATCGATAACTGCTGGCGCGCAATTTCTTCCAACAAAAAACCCTTAAAAAACGGATAATGCGTGCATCCAAGGACCAACTGATCGATACCAGATTGCGCAAAGACCGTAAGCTGCTGACGTAAACGCCGCGCGGTCTCGTCCTCCTCTGGCATGCCCGCCTCTACCCATGGCACTAGTAGGGGGTCAAAGTACTTAGTCACCTCTATATTATTGGGCAGGGCAAACGCATCGATAACCTTGTTTAGTAACGCACCATTTAAGGTCGCCTTGGTCGCCAGCACCGCCACGCGATGGGTATTGCTGGCCAGTACCGCCGGTTTTAATGCTGGCACCAATCCCACAATAGGCAGCTGCGGGTAACAACGCCTAGCCGTCTCTAGCGCATAGGCAGAAGCACTGTTGCAAGCGATAACGATAAGTTTGCAGCCTTGCTGATACAACCACTCGACCGCTCTTAATGTCAGCCTCTCGATATCGGTACTGTCGCGGTTGCCATAAGGGACATGTAGCGTATCTGCATAATAGACATAGCGCTCAGCAGGCAGCTGCTCGGCCAGATGCAGATACACAGACAGACCGCCTACCCCCGAGTCAAACAAGCCTATCGGTGCGTTTGGGTCGGTCTGATAAGTCGTTGCCTCAGCTGTCATCTCATGAGCAGCAGCCTGCCAGATAGCCGCTGTCTTCATATGTTTGGCTAGCACAGCCTCAGGATGCGACCTATCCACGCTTAGTGCGTTATTTTTGCTCATACCCTTCATGGCTGTACTGTCGTTTTTTTGGTCATATCGGTATCTTTATACTGCTAATTGCGTGACTTGTTGGTAGTCAATCAAACTGCTACACATATCCTGTCGCGCTTTGCTATTTATTGTTTTTGCTGCAAAGTAGCAAGAGCTTAAGCCTTTGATGGCTTAAAAAAGCATTAGTCTTTAAAAATTAGTCTTTAAAAAATTGATACCTTAAGGCATCGATAATTGATAGCTTTGCCCGCCACTTTGTAAGGTCAGTATCGTCTCGCCGTTTTGTTCTGTCAGCTCACCAATTTCAGCCAAATGATAAAACGTATTGCGGCCGATCAGCGCCATCAAGCCCTGTCTGACGTGCATATACGGACGTATCTGCTGCTCCACTGCATGTTGCTTCTGGTCTTTGGCGTTTTGCGCATTATTAGCTTGAGCGCTGCTGGCCTGAGCATGGTCGCTATGAGGCTGACTCTCGGCATGCTTGTCTGGTATATTAGGATTATACGCCTTTAATACGATTTTGTGCTCGTCATCTAAGCGAATGACATCGCCTGTGGTGGTGGTAAACTCCAACCAGCGCAGGCCTGCCTCCTCGACGATACCCACATCGTTGATCAATAACGGCGCATCTTCAACTTGAATACGAATTTTTTGTACAGGCGTCTTTAAAAAGTATTCTGTTTTGCCCTGGTTTTCTTCTTTCCACAAAATCGTGGCAAACAGATTCACCAGTGACTCTCTGGTCATTTGCCCGCCTTCATGCCACCACTCGCCATTTGCCTTAATTACCAAATCCATATCCGTCACTTGCTCAGGATGCCAGCGCTCCAATGGCGGTATGGCTCGCCCCTCGCGCGCCCCAGCAGTGGTCTTTAGATATTGGCTCAATGCGTCCATACTATTTAGGGCTGATGGCACGTCATTTGGGGCTTGCGGCGTATCGTCTTGGTGTTTATTGGCTTGCTTGTTGTTGCTATCCATCTTATGATTTCCTATCTAGTATGCAAAGTTTGGAAAATCTATCATGACTATAAATTTTAGTTTCAGGTATGATGAATCTTTATTGTCATTTTCTCATCATAATTAGGTCATTATTTTAATTTTACCTTAACATCGATACTCACAAATGCGTATCGTGTTTGTAGGACTTTTCTTTTATAATGAGTAACGATTTTTCATTTACGTGTTTTTATTTACATGGTTAAGTGGGTGCTGTATCAATGAGGCGTTTTTTAAAGCGTTGATATCTTTGCATAAATAGTTATCGCAAAGAGCCCAGCTCATTGTTATTGATACGGCGCAGACAGTTTTTATCGGGCAGCCATATGTCGAGTGACGTTAGCGCCACAAGTCTATTATTTAATTGTTAAGCTAATGATGCCCTGAGATAAGCCACCATAAGTTTAGGAGTAGGTATGCAAGAGCAAGACAATCAAAAGCCAGTCGTTGATGGCGATACGGTAGCGACAGATACGGTCGAGCAAGACGTGCAAGCACAAAGCGTGGCTGCAGAGCCTGAGATAGAACGCGAGTCTATGGAGTTTGATGTCATCATCGTCGGCGGTGGTCCTGCAGGCTTGTCTGCGGCTATTCGTCTGCGTCAGCTTGCCATTGAGGCGGGCAATGATGAGTTTATGGTTTGTGTGGTCGAAAAAGGCTCTGAGTTTGGCGCTCATACCTTATCTGGTGCAGTCATCGAGCCACGCGCGCTCAATGAGCTCATCCCTGACTGGAAAGAAAAAGGTGCCCCGCTCAACGTACCTGCGACCGAAGATCGTTTTTATTATCTCAATTCAGCCACGCGCTCGACCAAAGTACCTGACCCTTTAATCCCAGCACCGATGCACAACGATGGCAACTATATCGTCTCGCTAGGCAATGTGGTGCGCTGGCTTGCCGTACAGGCAGAAGAGCTAGAAGTGATGATGTTCCCAGGCTTCTCTGCCGCCGATATCTTATATAATGATGACGGCTCAGTGCGTGGTATTTTGACAGGCGATATGGGTGTGGCGGCTGGCGGCGAGGCCAAGCCAAGCTTTGAGCCAGGCTATGAGCTACTGGCCAAATACACCATCTTTGCTGAAGGTAGCCGCGGTCACTTGGGTAAACGTTTAATCAGCCGTTTTAGTCTCGATAAAGACGCTGATCCTCAGCATTATGGTATCGGTCTAAAAGAGCTGTGGGAAGTGGCACCTGAAAAACATGAGCAAGGCGTGGTCATGCACGGTCTTGGCTGGCCATTGACCGAAACTGGCTCGACGGGTGGCTGGTGGCTGTACTTCGACGAAAACAACCAAGTCAGCTTTGGTTTGGTGGCAGATTTGTCTTATCACAACCCATACATGTCGCCATTTGATGAAATGCAGCGCTTAAAGACGCACCCTGTTATCAAAAACGTCTTAGAAGGCGGCAAGCGTATTTCCTATGGTGCGCGCGCCCTGACCAAAGGTGGCTTAAACTCTCTACCAAAATTCACCTTCCCAGGCGGCGTGTTGGTCGGTGACGATGCTGGTTTCTTAAACCCAGCCAAAATCAAAGGCACGCACACCTCGATGAAATCAGGCATGCTCGCGGCTGAGGCGATTTTTGAGGCGCTGCAAGCTGACCGCCAGCACGACGAAGTGGTGGCTTATACCACTATGTATAAAGAGTCGTGGTTATATCAAGACAACTATGAGTCACGCAACTTCTCCCCTGCGATACATCGCATGGGTCTGTTTATGGGCGGCGCCTTTACCTTTATCGAGCACAATCTATTAAAAGGTAAAATGCCACTGACCCTGCATGACAACATCCCTGACTATGATCAGCTAGAGCGTGCCAACCATGCCTATCAGCCGACCTACCTAAAACCAGATGGTAAACTGGTATTTGATAAGCTGTCATCGGTATTTATCTCTAATACCAACCACGCAGAAGATCAGCCAACACATCTTAAGCTCACTGACCCAACGGTGCCAGTATCGATCAACCTGCCTCTCTATGCCGAGCCTGCGCGTTTGTACTGCCCAGCGGGCGTCTATGAAGTGGTCAAGGATGCCGAAGGCGCAAAATTCGTCATCAACGCGCAAAACTGCGTACACTGTAAGACTTGTGATATCAAAGATCCATCACAAAACATCACTTGGGTCACGCCAGAAGGCGGCGGTGGCCCCAACTATCCAAACATGTAATGGTGTTGAAGAGCCTTGAGCAGTCATCTGCTCACCGCTGAGCAATAAAAAACCGCCCTTAGTTTATAAGGGCGGTTTTTTAATACTTATACATTCAATGCCTCAATTAAATGACGCGACAACCCATCTTAATCTGTCCAAGCGTCACGGTTGGCTTCGTCTTTTAGTTTGACAAAATCATCAGGGTCAAATTTGATTTGTGTACCTGATTTGCCTTCTTTGATTTGACGCTCGTAGTCACGCAGTATGCGTAGCGCCACAGGAGACAAGAGCAAAATAGCCACCAAGTTGACGAGTGCCATCATACCCATGGATAAATCCGCAAAGTTCCAAATCGCAGGCAAGCTGGCGATAGCACCAATAAACACCATTCCCAATACCATAAAGCGGAATATCATGATCATCACTTTGGCGTTTTTGGCGCCTGAGATAAACTCAAGGTTCGACTCGCCATAGCTGTAGTTGGCAATGATGGAAGTAAAAGAAAAGAAGAAAATGGCAATGGCGACAAAGATAATACCCAAATCACCCACGTACTGCGACAACGCCAGCTGCGTCAGCTGAATGCCTTCTTGCTCGACATTGGGGTCGACCACGCCTGACAAAATGATAATAGAAGCCGTTGCGGTACAGATCACCAGCGTATCCATAAACACGCCGAGCATTTGCATAAACCCTTGCACCGCGGGATGGTCAGGATGGCTTTTAGCCGTAGCTGCCGCATTGGGTGCCGACCCCATGCCTGCCTCGTTAGAAAACAGTCCGCGTTTGATACCGTTGATCATAGCCTGAGCGATACCATAACCGATGACCCCGCCCGCCGCTTGCTCAAATCCGAAAGCTGATTTTACGATCAAGGCGATGGCAGCTGGGAATTGGCTAAAGTTGGTGATGATAATAAACAGTGCCAATAAAATATACAAAATCGCCATGATAGGGACGATTTTGCCCGCGATACGAGCCACCGAGCGCAACCCTCCAAACACCACAGGCGCGACCAGTGCCACCAATACAAGGCCTGTCATCCATGTTGGCACGCCAAAGGCTTCATTGGTCGCTTGTGCGATGGTGTTGGACTGTACGCCATTGAAAGCAAGACCAAAGGCCACGAGCAGACACAGTGAGAAAAATATCGCAAGCCAGCGTTTACCCAAGCCTTTTTCGATATAGTAGGCCGGTCCGCCGCGGTACACATTGTCATTGTGAGGGACTTTGTATGCTTGGGCGAGCGTCGACTCGATAAAGCTGGTCGACATACCAACCAGCGCGGTCATCCACATCCAAAACACTGCACCTGGCCCACCGAGATAAATCGCAATCGCAACCCCTGCCAAGTTACCCGTACCCACACGCGCCGCCAGCGACGTCATCAATGCTTCAAATGAGCTGATACCGCCATTTTTGCGTCCTTGGTTAGAGACGCGCAATAGCTTCCACATATGACCAAAGTGGCGAAACTGAATAAAACGTGTCACGACAGTAAAATACAGACCTGCGCCAATCAGTACAAACATCAGCAGACCATACCAAGGGTTACTGGCAATCAACCAATCGTTGTTCCCCCAGATAATACTGACACCATAATTTACGAGGCTGTTAAACCACCCTACTATCCCTTCACTCATATCAACTCCTCGTGAATATTTTTTAAAACTTGCTTATTTTTTGCGTTTTATATCAAATAAACGCCATTAAAACCAGCATACCATGCTCAGTCGTCAAATCTGCTGTGCATTTTATAGAGATTCGGTGCGCCACAACCATCACGTTTACTTATCGGTTCAAGATATTTATTTTTAAAATAAATACTGCAGGCTCCTCCCATCCTATAGAATGATAAAAGTAAACAATTTACTGCAGAAAGTAAGCCAGCGGTGATGGTTTTTACATACTGTCATCCACCTATCAGGTTTTTATTACTAATGGTTATGCAGGATTTTTGGTTTATGCCGATTTGTTTGCAGTGACGCAGACTTGAAAGTGATAGACTAAATTTTATAGGCATTGTGACTTATTGAATATTCACTTATTGTCATGATTGTTTGGCACACTAAAAACTTTAAGACGCTTGTCAGGAAGACGAGACGGTAATCAAAGACAGTGGATGGTCTGCCCCCTCCTTTCTTCCTCAAATATTGTTTGTTATAGCGCTCTTAAATACAGCGATCTTGGCAAATAGTCATCATGCTAAATCAGCACTCGCGTTATCTGATCGTCAGTGCGTGCTTGTCAGATGTCTTTATCAGACTGACGAGACTGAGATCAATCATGATATTTTAGGTAAGACAAAAGGAGTTGTCCTATGGAAAACCACAACGATCCATCCGGCTATTGGCGTGCTAATGTCCGTCTCATTTTAGGCAGCCTTATCATTTGGGCATTATGCTCGTATGGCTTTGCTATTCTCTTACGTCCTCTTTTGGCAGGTATAAAAATCGGTGGTACTGATTTGGGCTTTTGGTTTGCCCAGCAAGGTTCTATCGGGGTTTTTATCGTCTTAATTTTTTTCTACGCTTGGCGTATGAATAAGCTGGACAAACAATATGGCGTAGATGAGGAATAGATCATGAGTCAGTATGTGATTAACATTATTTTTGTGGGTCTATCCTTTGCGCTGTATTTCGGCATTGCGATTTGGGCTCGTGCTGGGACCACCAGTGAATTTTATGTGGCAGGCGGCGGCGTTCATCCTGTCGTCAATGGTATGGCGACTGCTGCTGACTGGATGAGTGCCGCGTCATTTATCTCGATGGCAGGTCTTTTGGCCGCGGGTGGCTACGGTGCCTCCACCTATCTGATGGGCTGGACAGGGGGTTATGTCTTACTGGCCATGCTGTTAGCGCCTTATTTACGTAAGTTTGGGAAGTTTACAGTACCAGACTTTATCTCCGATCGCTTTTATTCCAAGACAGCGGCGATGATTGCGGTGGTTTGTCTGATTGTGGCATCGACCACCTATGTTATCGGACAGATGACTGGTGCAGGTGTTGCTTTCTCTCGCTTTTTGGAAGTAGAGAATGACACAGGTCTTATCATTGCCGCGGTGGTGGTGTTTTTCTACGCAGTACTAGGCGGTATGAAGGGCATTACCTATACACAGGTCGCTCAGTACATCGTCTTGATGATTGCCTATACCATTCCGGCTGTCTTTATCTCGCTTGAGCTGACCGGCAACCCTATTCCAGGTTTGGGTCTTTTTTCTACGCATGCTGAGTCCGGCGTGCCTATTTTGACCAAGCTTGATCAGGTGGTCACTGATCTTGGTTTTACTGCTTATACTGCTGATGTGCCAAATAAGCTTAACATGGTACTGTTTACGCTATCACTTATGATTGGTACAGCAGGCCTACCTCACGTTATCATTCGCTTCTTTACCGTACCAAAAGTCGCTGATGCGCGCTGGACAGCTGGCTGGACGTTGGTCTTTATCTCATTGCTATACTTTACCGCGCCGGCGGTGGGTGCCATGGCCCGTTTGAACTTAAACGACACCATCTATCCACAAGGCGTTGATCAGCCGGCACTGCCTTATGAGCAGCGTCCTGACTGGATGCGCACATGGGAAGATACGGGTCTTATTAAATATAATGACTTAAATAATGATGGCCGTATTCAACGCTACTTCGATAGCGGTCTTGGTGAGGCAAAACTTGCATTAGTGGCCGCGCAAGCAGAAGGTGGCGATGTCACTGCTGCTACGGCAGAAGTCGCCAAGGCGCAAGCCGCTCACGATCAAGAGCTTGATGGACGCTTTGCTGAAGCAGGTTGGGCGGGTAATGAGCTGGATGTCAATAACGATATCTTAGTCTTGGCCAACCCAGAGATTGCTCAGCTGCCACCTTGGGTGATCGGTCTTATCGCTGCTGGTGGTTTGGCAGCCGCGCTATCGACCGCGGCAGGATTGTTGTTGGCCATCTCATCTGCCATTAGTCACGACTTAATCAAACGAAACCTCAACCCAAACATCACTGATAAAGGAGAGCTACAAGTTGCTCGAATCTCTATGGCGATTGCAATTGTAGTGGCAACGTGGCTTGGCCTAAATCCGCCAGGGTTTGCCGCACAGGTGGTGGCCTTGGCCTTTGGTATCGCTGGCGCCTCATTGTTCCCCGCGCTAATGATGGGTATCTTCTCAAAACGCATCAATAATCTGGGCGCAATCTTTGGGATGCTCGCCGGCCTTATCACGACCTTGGTATATATCTTTGTCTTTAAAGGCTGGTTCTTTATCAGTGGTACTGCCAACTTCCCCGATACCGCAGAGTACTGGTTGTTTGGTATCTCACCGCTGTCGTTTGGGGCCATTGGCGCGCTGATTAACTTTGCGGTCGCCTTTATCGTTTCTTATTCGACAAAAGCGCCACCGCTGCACATCCAAGAGCTGGTTGAAAGTGTTCGCTCTCCGCGCGGCGCTGGCGGTGCCATCGACCACTAGGCGTACGAGCCATGTTGGCTCTATAATCAAACCACGCTAAAAGGATAAATGTTGAACGTCACTTTTTTTCTTGGAATGATTATAGATATCATATGTAAAGTGTCACTCACAGGCAGGCGCTGCTTGTGAGTGATTTTTTTATCCCTTTAGGTGAAGAATAAGTCTTGGATGGTTGCCAGATTTATTTTTGCCTAAATAAAACGCAAACCGCCCTAACCCATTAAGGAGGATTTTATGCTTTTTGAGTTTATTGCCACTATGGCCGCAGCGTTTGGTATGGCTGGACTGGCACTGATCATAACTCACCTCAGTAAACTGTCGGGCAAACGCGCACCAAAGTGGCTGGTGCCACTCTTTGCAGCGGTTGGCATTTTTACCTTCCAAATTCACCAAGAATACAACTGGTATTCTCAGCAAGTCAGCAAGTTGCCCGCGGGCGTAGAGGTGGTCAAAACAGCAGAGAGTCGCACTTGGTTCCGGCCTTGGTCTTATGCCAAGCCGCAAATACTGCGTTTTATCGCTGCAGATATCAAAAATGCTCGTGCCCAAGTAGACAATGCGGATATGCGCTTAGTCACTCTTTATTTGTTTGAAAGACGTAGAAGCGTACAAAAAATCCCGCAAGTCATCGATTGCGCGGCGCCTGCGCGTGCAGATTATATATTGCCAAAAGCAGGCAGCACCCTATCACTTGATGAGCATGTGCAGCAAACCAGCACATGGCACCCATTGACCAAAGCGGATTCTTTATTTATCCGTGTTTGCACAGATAGTAATCCATAACGCCTCTACCATGTTTAGCGTATAGAGCCTACCTGATAGGTATGTTTGGAGTTGGCACCCAATAGCAGACCGGCGCACAAGCCGCCGAAATGCGCGGCAAATGAAATGCCTTGCTGCGGCATCAAACCTTGCTTGATAATCAGCCAATAGCCTGTACCCATGACAATACAAGCGAGCAGGTAGCCCCAACGTCTGGCAAATACCGCGCCGCCGATCATATACCCAATCATGGCAAAGCATAGCCCCGATGCGCCGATATGAATAGAAGACGGCGAACCGATGACCCAAGTGACCAGCCCTGAGGCAATCACCAGCTTAATCACCGTACGATAGGCATTTTTTTCAAACAAGCCAAACAAAAATAAAATCTGCAACAACGTAATGGTATTGCTCAATAAGTGAGAAAAGTTGCCATGCATTGTCCATGAAGCGACTACCCCTATCATGCTACCCACATCTAAGGCGCGCGGTACAATACCAAACACATTCCAGATGCCAAAAAAGACCGTTTCATTTAAAAAAAACATCCCCCACATCGGCATCAGCACAAAAGCATATAGTCCGATGACTTGTTTGACCCGTGTCATGATGAGAGAAAATAACTGCTGCCCATTCATATCGTGACCTGCCCTTGACTCTATGCCTTGTATTTAATGCTTACGCTATAGTTGATTCTAAATTAAACAGATACATTGTATGTCAACGTGGAACTGGTATAAATAGCAGACTGTTTTCTTTATCAGCGGCCAAATAGCTATCACCGTGTAGCAACGAGGCTGAATGATAAGGCACCAAAGCCGTTGGGATAAAACGGCGCGCTGCATCGATATGCTGGATTGAATCATCAAAAAAGATATGCGGCGCAAAGGTTCTGAGCACCGCTGTCTTTTCTAGTCCACCCAAAAAAAACGCCATATCGACATTGACGCCCCATTCTCGCAATGTTTTGATAGCCCGCAGATCGGCAGGGGCGTTGCGAGCGGTGACCAGAGCGATTTTTACCGGAGAGTAACTAAGCCCCGCCGGCAGACGCTCTTGCAGGTTTGAGAGCTTAATCAAGAACTCGGCATATGGCCCCTTCTCTATCGGCAAATCCCGCATTTTGGCTTCACGGTCATGAAAGGCGCGTAGCCCTTTTTGCTTATAAAGCAGCTCACCTGAGTCATCAAAGAGCACCGCATCACCATCAAAAGCAATGCGCAGCTGCTGAGTATCCAGCTCATAAGTATTGACAGGCGTCGCATCCAAGATGGCACACGCACAAATATTGGCATCGGCAACTTGCTGAGCGTCCTCGCGATTGGTGGTCAAAAACAAGTCCACATTAAAATCATCGATATAAGGCGCCACCGGGCTGCCTGAGATAAAAGCCGATCGAGAAATATTGAGGCCATGCTCACGAATGGCATTGAGAACCTGAATACCAGTATCAGGGCTGCTTTTTGAGACGATAACCACCTCAACCAGCGGCGCTTCTAGCTCAGTTTCTTGACTGTCAGCCTGACAGTACCTGTTCAGGTTTAGCAGCGCTTTTATCAGAGGATAGCCTGCGCCAATGCTCAAAGGATCGTTTTCGCGCTCTGTCATATAATCGCGAAACGCCTTAATGGCTGTATCAGGATGCTGCGCTAATAACTGTGACAAATAGCTCTCAGACTCCGTTAAATCAAACAGCGCCGTCGCAGAGACCGCTACAATCAACGTATTACTAAAATCAACTGCCATAATAAAAGGCTCTCACTTGTCAGGCTCCATGGTAGAGTTTATTGTAACAAGGCGCTACCAGAAGATATATGGCACTTTTATGACTAGCGCTGGCATCGATAGCGAGCGTTATCGTTCAATTATTACAACAAGAAAAGCCATATTGCTTTATAAACAATATGGCCACTTAAACACAGTTACCGTTTAGACTATTATTTGAAAAAGATAGCGTTGTCCTTCTAGATGGTTTTTGCCTACCTTGTCCCTCAGCCGCCGCCCTTTATGCTAGCAGTACCAGAGAAATCGCAGGGAACGCCACCAAAATCACCAAGCGAATCACATCGGAGACAATAAACGGCGCTACCCCTCGAAACATATCGGACAGCTTAATATGCGGAGCCATCGCCTTAATCACAAAGATGTTCATGCCCATCGGCGGCGTAATCAACCCAAGCTCTACCGTCAGTACCGCGATGATACCAAACCATACCGGATCAAAACCTAAGGCTACGATGATCGGATACACTACCGGAATGGTGATGACCAGCATCGCCAAGGCATCCATAAACAGCCCTAATAAAAAGTACATGATCAAAATACAAATCAGTACCACCATTGGACTCACTGCCAAGGTACCAATCCAGCTCGCTAAGGTATATGACAATCTAGAGACTGAGATAAAGTAGCCCAGCGCCTCTGCACCTAGTAGCATAAAAAACACCACTGCAGATAATGCTAAGGTTTCAATCAACGACTGCTTCAGTCCCTTCATACGCATGCCTTTGGCAAACGCATAAGCCCAAGAAACGAACGCCCCGACGGCAGCGCCTTCCGTTGGGGTAAACAACCCAAAGAAAATACCAGCGATAATAACGATAAAGATAAAGCTAAAGGGAATGAGTCCTGTCAACGCTATCAGCTTGGCTTTCCATGAGGTAGATTCACCGCGCTGCGCCAAGTGTGGTTTCCAGCGCACCATGATCATGACAGTGATCGAATACATGACCATGCCTAGCATACCGGGCAAAAATCCTGCAATAAACATGTCACCGACCGACTGCTGGGTCAAAATGGCATAAACCAGTAAGGCAATACTGGGCGGAATCATAATCCCAAGCGTACCACCAGCCGCTAAAATGCCGCAGGCAAAGCCTGGCTGATAGCCATACTTCTCCATTTGTGGTAAGGCCACTTTGGTCATGGTAGAGGCGGTCGCTAACGATGATCCCGAGATTGAGGCAAAGATACCCGATGAGCCGATACCGGCGATTCCCAAACTGCCCCTGACACCGCCAAAGATGGTGCGGGTTGCTTCAAACAATTTGCCTGCCATACCAGAATGAGTGGCAAAGACACCCATCAAAATAAATAATGGAATGGCACTAAAGTCATATTTGGCTAAAACGTCGACGGGGAGGTCTTTGAGCATTTGTACAGCGCCACTCGGTGCCGTCACAGCGCCAAAGCCGACCAGACCAACGCCAAGCATAGCAAGGGCAACGGGTACTCGTAAAACGACGAGTAGGATCATGACGATTAAGCCGATGGCTCCAACGATTTCTGGACTCATGCGCCTGTCTCCTCAGCGTCAAAAAACTCGCCTGTCTTAAAGATATTGATGGACTCGATCAAGGATCGAATGGCCAGCAAAGCACTTAAAAAGGCGCTGACAAGGTAAATGGGCATCATTGAAATCCGCAAATCTTGGGTGACTTTGCCAAACTCGATAGCATCAACGGCGCTCTCAAACAGCCCCCAAGCAAAGACGATACCGATGACAAAGAACCCCAGCATAAAGACGCCCATCATATAACCTTTGATAGACTTGGGCATCTTTTGGGTGAAAACATCAACAATGATTTGTGAGCGTTCGACAAAAGCGGCAAAGGCAGCTAATAGCGCAAACAGCATAAAATAAGAAACAATCTCGACGCTGCCTTTGACAGTGAAACCAAACTCACCACCGGTGAGCTTGAAGATATAACGGGCGGTAACATCTAGCATGGTGGTCAAAACGATGATGATCAGACTGATACCACCGATGAGCTGACATAGCCGTGAGATGAAGGTACTGATTTTGACCAAGTAGGCCATGCGGCGACTCCTTTAGGTTAGACCTTGCAGGCGGCGCTGGCGGCTTTGGCTTTTTCGTAAACACTATCTGCATCTAGGCCCAAAGCATTTACATCTTTGAGATATTTCTTTGTGCCTTCTAATAATGGGCCTCGCCAATCCGGATCATTTAATGGATCTGGAATCTCCACAATCTCATCGCCTTTAGCTTGGGCCGCTTTTATTGCCATATCGTCATGTTTATCAAATACTTCACCTACCTTTCTGGCAAGCGCCATGCCTGAGTTCTTATCAAGAACTTGTTTTAAATCATCAGGCAGGGCGTCGTATTTGTCCTTATTCATCGTGACCATCAGGGCAGAGCTATAAAAAGGAATATTGGTATGATATTTGGTGATTTCGTCTATTTTAAAAGCTGTCACAGCTTCCCACGGAAAGCTCAGACCATCAACGACACCGCGCTGTAAAGAAGTATACATATCATTGGCAGGCAGACCCACAGGCGAGGCTCCAGCACTTTCTATGATATCACCAGCGACCGCAGAAGGACGACGAATACGCATGCCCTTCATATCTGCTGGCGTGCGTATTAGCTTATCGGTCGTGTGCAAAGAGCCAGGTCCAGCACCATACATAAAGAGGAGATGTGAGTCTTCATACTCACCGGCCAAGGTGCCGTCATCATAGAGGGTTTGTAGCATACAGCCCATCTGTGTGGCAGAATTAGACAAACCTGGAAGCTCAGTGATCTGCGTTAATGGAAAACGTCCATTGGTATAACCATGCGCTTGTGAGCCAATATCTATGGTACCTTTAGCAGCGGACTCATAGGTCACGTCAGCTTTTGCAAGACCTGCTGAAGGGTATAGCTCAACTTTTAATCGGCCATCAGAATCAGTTTCGATTTGCTTGGCCCATGGCTCAAAGACTTCTGTACTGATTGAGGAGGTTGCAGGCCAAAAATGAGAAAAACGTAGAACAGTGGTTTCTTGAGAATTTGCTGACACACCATCGGTACTATCCGCAGATTGATTTGAACAACCAAAAAGACTCGCGGCAGCTAATGCACCAATCGAAAAAAGAGGAGCTAACTTCATTATCAATTCCTTTTGATAACTGTAAGAATAAAAGTCAAAGACAAACTTAGTATTTATCTCGTCAAATCATTTATGACGCTACAAGCCTAAAACATCCTTTTATAGACCTGTAATAAATATTACTATTTAAAATTAGCAGTTATAATGATATAAGTCAAATCATTTTGGATGCTTAAACTTGTTATTGAGTCAAAAGCCGCTTACTAGAACCAAAGCCAATAGCAGCTCACGCATAAAAAAGCCCCCTTCTACTCACGTAGAAGGGGGCTTTTTAGGAATAGGGAGCTGACGATGACCTACTCTCACATGGCCGGAGCCACACTACCATT
>NZ_JAGBKN010000015.1:0-69893 GCF_017498075.1 Psychrobacter halodurans | reverse complement strand
GCAGCCTCTGTCGGCGCAGGCACAGCACGCAAGGAAAATTTATACCAGTTCCACGTTGACATATAATGTATCTGTTTTATTTAGAATTGACTATATGACGACCGGCAATGTTTGGTCACTGCACAATCAGCTAGCGTACAATCGTTTCACCTCATAGGATTTCACTATATAATAAAACGACGATTATAACGGTGACTGCTATGACAGCTTTTCAATGGTTAAAAAAAAGCCCGTACTTACTTAGCATTTTGCTTTTGCTGGCTTGTCAGCCCTCCCCGCCTACCGATGAGCCTGTCACAGCAGAAAACAGTGAGACAGTAGATAACCCACTGATCATCAGTGATAGCACGGTGACGATGACGCCAGACCATATTCTAAGTATCAAACCATCGCGCTATCAACCCAGCCTCGGGCTACAGGGCAATATACAGCCAATCAAACAAAGTCAGTTTGTCGCCGCCCAGCCGCTGTATGTCGAACAGGTGCTGGTCAGTGAAGGTCAGCAGGTCGAAAAAGACGCGCCTTTGCTTATCGTCCGACGGCTGGACATGACCAATAAGACACCTCCCAAACGCTCAGATGAGATAAATACAGAGACCGATGGCAATGCAGCGCCGCAAACCAAAAGTGCAGCAAAAGACCCAGCTACTGAAAAAACCTCACCTCGCCCGGATAAGACAAAACAAACCACCATAGAGGAAGCGGATGCAGACGCTGCGACAGACACATCGGACGACGACGCCTCAGAGCATTCGTCATACCAACTTATCACAGTGCGTGCCAGCTTCGCTGGGCGGGTCGCGCAGTTAAATGCCGCCGCAGGACAGCAGCTCGCTGCACGTACGTCCTTATTGCAGATCGCTGATGAGACCAAGCTATACTTTGTCGCGACCGTGCCTATTCAGGCAGAGCCGCAGCTATCGGTAGGACAAACGGTTAATTTTACAACCGCTGAGCTGACAGATCAGTTCACCGGTCAAGTCAGCAAGCTGGTCGAAGCCCCGCACCCCAAAAAACTGCTGGTCCATGTCAATGTGATCGATAACGAGAGCAGTCGCAAAAAACTGCTGCCTAAGATGCAGGTCACGGGGCGGGTCAACTATGGACAAATCGACGTCGGTACTATCGTGCCTAGACGCGCCTTACATGATGTGAACTTGACAGAATTGCATTCACCACCATATAAACCTCTAAGGCCATTGGCGGCAAATGTGTGGATCATCGGACAGGATCAGCGTCTGACGCGCCAGCCTGTAGAAATAATCGAGTTTAATCCCACCTCTCAGCAGTATCTGATCGCAGGCATCAGTAATGACAGCTTGATTTGCTTGGCCGATTTACCGCTTGATTCTAAAGGCAAAAAAGTCATTGTGTCTTAATGGCTTATGCTAGCAGTTACATTATGTAGAAACATTAACAAAGCTTGTCTTGTTTTGTCACAGCAAAATTAGGCACTATGTCTTTATTATTAGCGGTCTTTATTATTAGCACGTTTACAGCAAGCATACGTATTTAAGCGTATGCATATTTACGAGATAGCACCTTTAAATAGTGCCTTTAAATAATGTCTTTAAATAGCACATAACACATTCAGACGTTTGGCATAACAGCGGTCGCATCTGATGTATTTATCAGAATGACTGTACAGAGCCGTATAAACGGCTGACCCATGATAACAACAACTAGAGGATAACCCATGAGTAAACAGATCTTATTAATAGAAGATGATCCAGATTTAGCAGAATTGATCAGCGACTATCTGACCATGAATTATTACGACGTGCATCACGCAGGGCTTGGTCAAGAAGGTCTTGACTTACTAGATACCAAAGAGCGTGATATCGATTTGGTGGTGCTTGATTTGATGCTGCCCGATATGGATGGTATGCAGGTCTGTCAAAAGATCCGTGGCAATAAAAACAACATGACCAATAAGGTACCTATTATCATGTTGACGGCCAAAGGCGATACCACAGATCGCGTGTTGGGCCTTGAGATGGGTGCCGATGATTATATCGCCAAGCCTTTTGAGCCGCGTGAGCTATTGGCTCGTATCCGCGCTGTGATTCGCCGTCATGAGCAGCCAAACCAAGCAGACAGCCAGTCAGATAGCTTGACCTTTGGCCGCTTAAGCGTATTCCCTGACAGTCATGAGGTGACGATTGATGATGAGCCGGTACGTTTGACCACGCATCAGTTTCAATTACTACACTACTTTGCCACGCATTCTGGTAAAGTGCTCAATCGTGAGCAGCTCTGGCAGGCGATGCCAAATGATGACAGCTCAGACAATATCGACCGCGCCATCGATGTGCATATTTCACGTCTGCGCGCCTTGATTGAAGACAACCCTCGCCAGCCCAAACGTATCATTACCGTACGCGGCGTCGGTTATCAATTTGCCACCGATCAGGTCTGATTTTTTGCTCATATTATGAGCGGCAGCACACTATAAACGACAGACCATATAGTAAACGTTTTGAATCGTTATAAACGTCTGATAATAGAGATGGTTTAATGCAGCACTTGGGTTTTCGCTCTTTATTTGCCAAGCTATTTGCCAGTGTGATGCTGGCGCTTATCTTATTTGCAGTAGCGATGGTGCTGTTGACCCAGCTGGTACATGATAAAGATGCGGGAATTCGCTCCGAGGTATTGGCCACTCAGATCTTAGGGCAAATCGATCCTTTTTTGCATGAGCTAAATACCGCCATTAGCAAAGATAACCGTTTGCAGTCGCGGTTTATGCTGGCGGTCGTCAAAAAAAGCTTTGATATTTTTGACGAGTCTTTACAGGCCAAGATGGGTCTGTATGACAGCGATGGTCATTTGCTGATGCAAACCGACCACAGCGATTTGCCATTAGAGCTGCCGCCTACCCCATCTTTGTTATCACGCGTTTTCCCTTCTTTTTCTGATACCGCCACGACCCAGCAAGCACAAGTATATAGCAGCACAGGCTATACGCTGCTGTACGAATCGCGTTTACCGCCCAAAAAACCAGCCCTTTCTGCAGCATTGAATCTATTTACCGGCACCTTATTGCTGCTGCTTATCATGGCAGGGGTTTTGTGGATTATTGCTCGCACCATGACGTGGCGTATCAATCAGATGAGCCAGCAGATGACGCAGCTGGGTGATGGTGATTTTACCGTGCGAGTCAATGCGCGCGGTAATGATGAGATTGCTTCCTTGGCGCGCGGTTTTAACCAAGCGGCACAAAAAATCGAGCATTTGGTCGATGCCAATAACTTACTGCTGGCGCACGCTTCTCATGAGCTGCGCACACCCATCACGCGTATTCGCTTGCAGATTGAGATGATGGACATGCTGGCAGGCGCGCTGCCCTCTGATACCAAAGAGAAGTTTGATAAACGCGCCCAAGCCATCAATCGCGATTTGTCTGGGCTCAATGACTTGGTAGAAAGCATTTTGCTGGTCAGCCGCTTGGATGCAGGTCATGCGTTGCAGCAAGTAGAGCGCCTAGATCTATACGATCTCATCAATCAAGAGCGCCAACATTACCCTGAGGCGACGTTGATCGGCGAGCACATCATCATCGATGGGCAGGCCTCTATGCTAACCCATTTGATTCGCAATCTATTGACCAATGCGATGCTACATGGGGTGCCGCCAGTGACCGTACTGCTATATGGCGTACAGACCATTGACGAGGCCGATAGCATCCCAGACTATCTGCTGCAAACCCTCATTTGCAGTAGTTTCGCCGATTATAATAGCTCAGACTTTGACTCCTATGATGAGACCGCGGCACCAAACCGAGAGGATGGGCGGGCGGCATCAACGCAAGGTGACGATACCGCGCTCACAGATACCGCCGCAGATGAAGCAGACATGACAGAGACGGTCATAGCACTGCCTGCACCGCCTATCTACAAAAACGGCGAAACGCTCGTTGACGAGGCCGCTGTCGTTAATGAAGCAGATAATGCTGATGCCACTCACACTGCGGTCGACACGATAAACGACAACGCTGCTGACCGCCCTAACCACGATACAACACTAAGCAGCGAGACGCATCAGATTAAGACATCTGCAGTAGGTGCGGATGACACGCTTGCAACGGAGAAGGATGATAACGCTCTCGCTTCGGCCAACGACCATACCGCTCTTAAAACAAAGGACGCGCGCGCATCGCTATCTGTGATGACAGACTATCAGCGCTTTACCTCTGAGTTTGCGGACAAAGTCAAAAAAGTCACTTGGCGTGCGGTACCTAAGAGCGCGGCGCAGGCTGATAGTAACCAGTCCCCTCTCCTTGACGCGGCAGCAGCAGATAGTGACCTTACAATACAGAAAACCAAAGACAGTCTGATGAGCAAAGGTATCAATGCGCTAAAAAATGGCCACAGCCAAAAAAGCGCCATCGCCAATGGTTCAGCCACTAGCGATGATAGCAAAAAGCCAAAAGACCAAAAAATTAGTAGCAAAAACGCGACGCAGCTTGACGGGGAAGCTATGGACGCGCCGCGCAAAGAAGGCTTGTTTACCAAGCATCTCAAAAAAACCAAAACAGAGCCTGAACGCCCTCTGCCCAAATACGCGGTACTAGCCGTCATCGACGAAGGAGCTGGCATCCCTGAAGAAAAGCGCGAAGACGTGTTTAGCCCATTTGTGCGTTTGCAACAAAAAAACAAAGGCTCAGGGCTGGGGTTATCACTGGTATCACAAATCGTCACCGCGCATCAGGGCCGTATCATCACTGATACCATCAATGGCCATACAAGGTTTTTGGTCATACTGCCAGTCAAGCATAATCCGCACTATCATCCAAATGGCTAGGACGTGTTCTTATCTTGCTTGCGCAAACCCTTCTATTAAGTGCGCCTATCTAGTCTTCTTGTCAAAAACTGCTCTTATTATCTGCCTTTTTTCCTCGCCTCCCCCGCCTAATCGCTATTCATCATAAGCGGGTCGCGGATGCGCATATCCAAAGTACCCGATAATATGCTATATTAGCGCCCCTTATTATAGGGTTATGAACGGTTGTTTTTTTGCCTCTTAGATGACGATAGAGGCAAAACAAGGCGTTTGTGACATTAAAAAAACCATTGAATTTTGAGCCCTCCATGAATGACATGATTGTCTTAAACGATGTGACCAAAAGTTTTTTAAGTGACCGCTCAATCAAAGACAAAGATGGCAAGCCCCACTGGTTTACTGCTGTCGAGCCGACGTCACTGTCCATCCAGCAAGGTGAAATCTTTGGCCTAATGGGCTATTCAGGTGCCGGTAAATCCACCTTGTTGCGCCTGATCAATATGCTCGAGCGTCCAGATTCAGGTCAGGTCATCATCGATGGCACTGATTTGACCACCTTATCAGCCAGCGACCTACGAGTGGCGCGCCACAATATCGGTATGATATTTCAGCAGTTTAACCTCATGTCCAATCGCACCGTCTTTGACAACGTGGCCTTTAACTTGATGGTCGCAGGCTATCCGCGTCGTGATATTCATCAGCGCGTCATGGACTGCCTAGAGATTGTCGATCTGACTGATCGCGCCGGCCACTACCCTGCGCAGCTCTCAGGTGGCCAAAAGCAGCGCGTTGGTATCGCCCGCGCGATAGCGCCTAGTCCAAAGGTGCTATTGGCCGATGAGCCGACCAGTGCCCTCGACCCTGCGACAACTCGTAGCTTGCTCACCTGTCTGCGTGATATCAACGAGCAGCTAGGCGTGACCATCGTCATTGTCACCCACGAGATGAGTGTGATCCGCAGGCTTTGCGACCGCGCCGCCTTATTACATCAAGGCAAGCTGCTTGAGGTTGCAGACGTAAGAGATGGTCTGATTCAGGCCACCACCCCGATTGGCCAAGGCTTAGTCGTTGAGGACTAATGAGGTAGGAGAAATAATATGTTAACTGGTACGGAACTATCCGCCTCGATCGACAAGCTGTTTGCGCTGCGTAAAGAGATTGTGACTGCGTTTATTGATACCTTTATCATGCTGGGTATCTCAACGGCGGTTGCCATTTTGATCGGTGGGCTATTTGGAATATTCTTATTCTTATCCAGCGATAGACAGTTTTTGCAAAATAAAACACTATATGGCGTGTTAGGCGGCATCACCAACTTTATGCGCGCCTTCCCGTTTGTGATTTTAATGATTGCGATGAGTCCATTTACTAAAGCCATCGTCGGTACAGGTATCGGACCGATTGCCGCCTCCTTGGTGCTTGCTATTGCCGGCTCGTTTTATTTTGCCCGTTTGGTCGAGCAAAACCTGCGTGAAGTCCCGCGCGGTATCATCGAGGCCACCGAGTCGATGGGCGCTCGCCCCTTTACTATTATCAAAGTCTTGCTCAACGAGGCGCGCTCAGGGCTGGTGCTGTCGGTGACTATCTTGTGTATCAGCTTGCTGTCATACTCTGCGGCGGCTGGTATGATCGGCGGCGGCGGTTTGGGCGATTTGGCCATTCGTTATGGTTATTATCGTTACCAAACTGAGGTGATGATTTTTATCGTGATTATGCTATCGATTATGGTCATCGCTATCCAAGCGTCTGGTAACTGGCTGGCCAACCGCCTAGACAAACGTTAAGCCGCTTTGGCAAATACTTGACATTGCCAGCGACTCGGTTTATTTTTGGCAGTAATGAATCCTCTTAGCTCTTATCATAAAAAGCAGCATTACTATGTAGAATGTTGCTTTTTTAATGCTCAGGCGCGACTCACATACCCCAATCCCATGTACGAATAAGGAAATTTTATGAAATTAACAGATATCAGCCGTCAGTTGGCCACTGCCTTTGCAACCGTTGGTATGACAGGGCTCGTATTGGTGGGCTGTAACAACTCATCAGCGCCAGAAGCCAACAAAGAAGCGGCGACTGAAAACACCACAGCCCAAACGGCGGACAGCGATATCGATCCTGAGCATAGCAAAATCGTCATCGGTACCACTGAAGGTGACTTTGCCGACATGGTACGTAACCAAGTCAAAGGCGCGCTAGAAGAACAAGGTTATGACGTTGAGCTCATCGCATTTACCGACTATGTGCGTCCTAACTTGGCGCTGGCTGAAGGCGACTTGGATATCAATATTTTCCAGCATAAGCCTTATCTTGATACCTTTAAAAAAGAAAACAATCTAGATTTGGTTGAGGTATTCCAAGTACCGACCGCCCCGCTTGGTATTTATTCAGGTAAAAAGACCAGCCTTGATGAAGCCTACAAAGGCATGAGTGTCTCAGCACCAAACGATCCAAGCAACTTTGCGCGCGCCCTTGTGATGATGGACGACCTTGGCTGGATCACGCTAAAAGACAATATCGATCCGTTGACAGCCTCAAAGACTGATATCGCGGATAACAGCAAATACGACATCAATATCATTGAATTAGAAGCCGCACAGCTGCCACGTGCCCGTGATGAAGTTGATTTTGCGGTGATTAATGGTAACTATGCCACCGACTCTGGTATCAAATTGACCGAAGCACTGTTTCAAGAGCCAAGCTTTGCTTATGTCAACTGGTCAGCGATCAAGTCTGCCGATACTGGCAAAAAATGGGTAGAAGACGTCACCAACGCCTATAACTCAGAAGCCTTCAAAAAGTACGCGCATGAGACATTCCCTGGCTACAAATACCCAAAAATCTGGGATGAAAACACCACTGACGCAACCGAAGCCCCTGAAAACGCGGCTGTAGAGGCCGAAGCGGCGCAGTAATTTATAACCGTGCTTCCACGTCTATAAAAGCGTCCAATATCAATCGATATTGGGCGCTTTTTTTGCTTATCTCTCATCCGTCCGCTACGCTTCTTACGCCTTTGCTCTACTGTCTTTTCTGTCTCTCGTGATTACACTGACAACGTTTATCCATAAGTCAGACAGCTTTAGAGCGTGCCTTCACCTCAAAAATAATGATAAAAATGACGTTACAGCCTGTTTGTCCTTTGTAGGAAAGCGTCAACCGACCTTTTACTTTATTCTATTTTTTTCTATAGTAGCTGGGTTGCCGCGTTGTTCTGTTAGGGCAAGTTTTACAATCAACACTATGATACGACTGTTATTTATTCAGGTTTAAAAGCTTCTCACTCAGGTGGTGACATTGATAGGTAGTGACATTTATAGGTAGTGACACTGAATTTAGTGCTTACTTGTTTAGAGAACAGTTATATAAAGAACACTTATATAAACAGCTATAGAACCACTCTCAACACATAATAAGGATAATAATATGAGCAAGAAAACTTATAATATTCGTACCGCAGGCCAAGCCAATATTCCTGTGCTAGGGCTAGGTACTTGGCAATCAACAGGCCAAGACTGTATCGATGTCGTCAGCCAAGCGTTAAAAATGGGCTATGAGCACATTGATACTGCGCAAGCTTATGACAATGAAAAAGAGGTCGGAGAAGGTATCAAGCAATCAGGCGTGGCGCGTGATAAGTTCTTTTTGACCACCAAGATTTTCCCGGATGATATGAAGTTTGAGCCAGAAAAGCTGATAGCAGCCGCTAAGCGCTCATTAGAAAACCTAGATACCGATTATGTCGATCTGCTATTACTGCATTGGCCTGATGATCGCGTGCCATTGTCTGAGACCATTCCTGCGCTGTGTGAACTGCAAAAACAAGGGCTGACGCGTCATATTGGGGTTTCTAACTTTAATATCGCTCATATCATCGAAGCCAAAAAACACGCTGATGTGCCTATTGTCGTCAACCAAGTAGAGTTTCATCCGTTTATCAAACAAAACACCCTGCAGACTTTTTTGAATAACCATCATATTTTATTAGAAGCCTATTCGCCACTGGCGCGCGGTGATGTGTTTGACAATGAGGTCATCAAAGAGATTGCGGATAAGCATGGCGTGACACCTGCGCAAATATCACTGGCTTGGATATTATCGGACACAAACCGTGTGGCCATTCCCAAGACGTCCAATACCGACCATCTACAAGGCAACTTGGATGCCATCGATGTCCAGCTTAGCGCCGATGAGTTAGAAAAAATCGGCAACTTAGCCCGTAGCGATGGCCGTAAGATAGAGCATCCTGACTATACGCCTGAATGGGATGACTAGGGCGTATCTTCAATTCAATCGATAGCCATCTAAATGGGCTGAAAATGGCTAAATCTGGCCAAACGGTGTCAGATAGCTGACTACTATCTCGATAGTATCTGCGCTATTTTCCTTGTTTAACGGCGACTTATCTCGTTTTTATCGCCATTTTTAAAATGAGGACACGCCCTAATGTTTTTATCAAAACCCACATAAAAAAGCGCCGCTAATCAAACATTAGCGGCGCTTTTGCGGTCAGTGTGGCTATTTTTGAACGCTACTGCTGCAGCGTTTGGGTCTCATGGATTGGCTCTGCTGGATTGTACTGCTCAGAAGGCGGCGTCAATCCATTGCGATTGTTTTCTTTCATAGATTTGGCAACCTCAGGCGGCATGTAGTTTTCGTCGTGCTTGGCCAGCACCTCCCCTGCGACAAAGGTCTCGCCTTGCATTTTACCTGTGGCAACCACGCCTGAGTTTTCAGCAAACAAATCTGGCAAGATACCTTGATAAGTCACAGGCACCGTCGATTCAAAATCGGTAATCGCAAACTCCACACTCAGCGGATCATTTGGTGCCCGCTGCACGCTGCCAGCGACGACCATACCACCAGCACGGATACGCTTGTTTTGCGGCGCTTCCCCTTGGGCGATGGCCGTTGCATCAAAATAGTAGTCAGTCTGCTGCCCAATGGCATAGATGACCAACGCCACGGCTATCGCGGCTCCTGCCAGCGTAAACATCACCCACATCAGTTTTTTGCGACGAACTGCGTTCATACCACTACCTCATTGATGAGTCACTGTCTTATAGTCAAATCATTCTAAAAATAACATAGTACTATTGGGATAAATGTTGCGAGCATCGAACGATAACAGCACGCAAGTAAAATTTATACCAGTAGCGCGTTTAAATCTAAAACGATTTTACTTTGAACTGACCATATCAGTCATATCCAATGCAATATAAACCCATAAGACAGAAAGTATTAAAGAAACCACCATTAGAAAAACCTTTTTTAAATATTTTTCTAATCGTACTTTCTAGTGGCTATATAGTAGCATTTTTTGCGTCAATCAATAAGCCCCCAAGCCTTTATATCGCCATATAGTGACGATATAGACACCCTGCTCTTGCGAGCTAAACTAATGATATACAGATGGTTTTTTGACTACTTGGTTGTAGGATTGGAGGTGTTGGCAGTACGCTGTGCTTGCCGCGCTTGCTGGATGGTCAATTGCTTAATCAGCGCTTGTCGTTGTCTGCGGCTATAAAAAATAAAAGCCAGCACCACACCCACGGTAATCGCCCAACACGACCAGACAAACACGCCATGCTTACCCATGGCGATAAACTCAGACACGCTGTAAAAATAAGGCTGCATCATCATCTCCTAGCCGTTATTTGTTTTGTCCACGAATATATTCTTTGACCCAAGCCTTGCCTTGATCACGGTACAAAATCAACGTATTGGTGCGATAAATCGCCAAGGTCGCCACCAGTAAATAGCTACCGACGACCATGAGCAGCAGCGGCATCCACATATCGGCTGACATCTTTGGTGCGGCGGTCAAGGTAAAAGTTGAGCCTTGGTGCAAGGTATTCCACCACTGTACCGAGTATTTGATAATCGGCAGGTTGACCGCACCGACGATAGACAAGATAGCTGCCGCTTTGCCGCGGTTGGCGGTATGCTCAAAGGCGGCAAACAGCGCCATGACGCCCGCGTACAAAAACGCCAAAATCAGCATCGAGGTCAAACGCGCGTCCCAAACCCAATACGTCCCCCAAGTGGGTTTTGCCCAAATAGAGCCGGTGATTAAGCTGATCACACAAAGCAAAAACCCCAGCGGCGCAAGCGCTTGCGCCACCAAACTGGCCGTCTTGATTTTCCAAACCAAAAAGATAACCCCCAACACTGCAAGGGCAAAATAGATGGAGATGGCCAGACTGGCTGCCGGTACGTGGATAAATATAATACGATAGCTGTTGCCTTGTAAGTAGTCAGGCGGCGCAAATGCCAGCCCCCAGACACTACCGATTACAAGGAAAATACTGGCAAGTATGGCAAGCCACTTGACCCAAGGCGCAAAAATGCGAAAAAACTGCTTGGTACCAACAGTGGTCAAAAAGCCTTGCCAAATGCGCTGCCACAGGCTAGGAGATGAGACATTATTCAGGTTGGGCATGGGGATAAACCTATTTACACAGCATAGTGGTTTGACAGATATGGCATCATGGGCGCTACGACATCATGATTGCTACTATCCGCTAACCTGCCGGCGTTAAACACTGGATAGAATCTACAAGTGACTTGTTTGTATCGTTAATTGGCTATTATAGCAAAGTTGCCCGTTTTCAACATGCTGTTGATATAAAGGTTTTTTTAATTGAGCCACGCCATCTTTAAGGTTACAGCAATCACCCACGGCATCACCAGCACAGAGATGATACTGCCAGCTAATAACAGCGCCAATATCGGTAAACCATTGAGACCGGTGGCAAACAAATCCACCGCCCCTGTGGCAAAAATCAGTACCGGCAGCTGCATGGGCAAGGCTATCAGCGGCACCAGCACGGCACCGTTTTTTAATGACAGTGTCAAACTACTGGCGACGGCAGAGAGCATCAGCAGCATCGGACTGCCAGTGACGATAGATGCCAGCAATATCCACGCCTCAAACCAGCTAAGCTGAAATAGCGGCACCGCCAATAAGCTGAGCACCGCCACAATGCCGCTACTAAAGATCCAGTGTATGACTAAGCGGACGAGCACCCAAAGCGGTAGCGATGCTCTGGCAACGACCAACTGCGCCAGCGTGCCATTATCAAGTGCGGGCTTAAACAACCCATCAACCCCCATCACCAATGACAAGAGCGCGGCAATCCACACAGCAGACACGCCTAAACGCTGTAACAGCGCAGGCTCACTACCGACGGCCAGCGGAAACAAGGTAATAATCACTAAAAACAGTACGAGCGGATATAGCCACTGTACCGCTCCTTGCTGCTTGACCTGCCATTCGCGTCGCCAGAGCTGCCCAAAGCTGATACCGCGCGTACCGTCAAAGATATTTGAGCGCGGCTTTGCTGCTTGCATTGGTGCAGACTGTACTGGGCTATCTGTCATGATCCATCCTTTTACTGAGACTCATCGCCCTTATACCATATAATCTGACAAATCGAGCACTTGATTGGCCACAGCGACTGCCTGATGACTGGTCATCAATATCGCGCCGCCCGCGCTGGCAAAGTCGCACAGCCTATCCTCCATTCGTGCCACCATATCGACATCCAGCGCGGTAAATGGCTCATCAAGTAGCCATAACGGTGTCACCGCAGGCGTCAATAAATACAATCTGGCAAGAGTAATGCGCCGCGTCTGCCCAGCGGATAGATGGCTTGAGCTTATAGTCTCAAAGCCTTGTAATCCTACCCAAGTGAGAGCGGCATCAATGTCAGTACTGCTTGGCGCGATACCATATAGATTGAGCAAAAACGTCAAGTTTTGTGCGACCGTCAGATTAGGATGGATACCCAGCTGATGCGAGACATATAACGGCTGTACAGGTAAGCTCTCGACGCCTTGGTAGCGCACGGTACCTGTCAGCACCGGCAGTAGTCCTGCCAGCTGCATCAGCAGTGTCGTCTTGCCCGTACCATTGGCACCGATGAGATGGCAGATATCCCCTGCAGACAGTGTGAGCGCAACCTTTTCGCATAGGGGAGTCTCACCGCGCTGGACGGTCAGCTTATCGAGCGCAAGTAAGGGTGCATCCAGTGCCGTCATCAAATCTCTCGTTATTTATTAAGCGTTAGCAATATTCATCACAACAAAACACCGCGTTCGTGACATAATAGTTGATGCGCTTACCATTCACAAAAACTTGTCCGTGCTCCCTAAACAAATAAGGCTGACACCGACAATCGTATTTTTTAGGGTTGATATTACTCCAACCACACAGTATAACAAATTGTCCATCACTATGACCTCAAAACCTATGCCGACTTCACAAGATAACCCTAGTTTAGAAACCCACCCTGCTCCCTCTCAGAGGCAAACAGCAGATGTCCAGCCAAGCACTCAGCCAAATAGCCAGTCAAACACTAACGCTGGCGCGCCTCTCAGTCTTGATAGTATCATCGAGGCACAAGTTGGCTTTATGCAGCAATGGCTTGGTGCACAGGCGGATACCTTGAGCGTGCAGGCATGTCAGTGGTTTGGCGAGCAGCCATTATGCCAGTACCTACAGGCTGATGATTTAAAGCGCCTCATCAATGACGGCTTATTACAGCAGCCGATGAGCGACGTCATGCGCACCGATATCCGTGATATCTTGCATACCATTATCTACCATCCGATCAATGACAATGTCCCATTGTCTGAGCTGATAGATGACGCCCAAGTCGAGACCCTTGCCAGCTATATCGGCCGTCATGACGAGCAGCGCAACGCCCTTATTCATACGCTCATCGGCAACGAGACCTTTGCTGACCTACTCACACAGACGCTTTATCACGCTATCAATGATTTTATGGAAAATACGCTCGATAAAGCAGGCGGCGTGGGCAAACTGATGAAGCTTGGCCGCAGCTCGTTTGAAAAAGCCACCAATAAAAACCTAGATGAAAAACTGCAAACTTATTTGCACCGTAACATCAAAGACTTGACGCAGCGCGCAGAGACCAACGCTCAAACGCACTTGTCTAACGATGAGGTCGCGCGGCTGTTGGTCATGGGCTGGTCACGTATCAAAGACCTACCGATCAGCGAGATACAGACATACCTAAATGACGAGGCCGATAATAACAGTATCGAGCATATCGAAGCCAGCATTCAGCAAAGCTATAACCGCCTGCGTTTATCGCCCTATCTGCGCAGTCTAGTAGCAGCCAGCATCGACACGTGGTACAGCAATCATCAGTCAGACACCATTGCGGCAGTGGCGGCGAGCCTACCTATCGATACCTCGCTTGCCTCACCACTGAGCACAGCATTACGACCGATCATACAAGACGCGCTTGACAGTCCATGGTTTACCGCTCATATTCGTGAGATGCTACAAGCTTTTTATGCGCAGCCTGCTATCAAAGCTTCGTTTGTAGAGCGCAGCGATGAGCCCCGCTAATCACCCAGCGCGGAAGATGATAGGGGCGGCGTAGCAAACAGTATGGTCATCGGCAAAGTGACATTATTGTCTTTACGGTATTGTCTTTACTATAACGCTCTTACCTCTCTATCGGTCATGGCAATCTTATGAGCCAACGTAACAAACTCAGCTTATGGCAACGACTCAAGCGGCTGCTGACAGAGGCCGCGCCGCCTGCTGTCGTCGATGACGATAATGACGACTTGCGGCAAACCACGATCGATGATGAGCTCAATGGCAGGCCGTTATCTAGCGACAGATCTGCCAGCCGTCTAGACAGCAATCTAAATAACGATCTAAACAGCCATATAGACGCCTCTGATAATGACAGCAAGCCTGTCGGTACCACCCCTCCTCAACCTACGTCAGATAGCCCTCATCAGTCGCCCGATCCTACCGACACTCATATCGATATTGTCGAGTGCTTAAAACAATACTTTGAGCAAAAACAATGGCACTATGTCTACTATCGCCCAAGCAAAGGCGATCAGCGGCAGTCGCATCATTTGTCGCTAAAGATGCAACATAAGCAGCTAAGCTGTGGCTATTTGTTTCGTGTGCCAGCAGAAAACAAACTGCTGGCCGTATATGGCATATTGCCTTTTTTGATTCCAGAGAGCCACCAAAGTGCGGCGATGTTATTGATTACCCAAATCAATTATGACATGCTGATTGGCAATCTAGAGATGGATATCAACGATGGTGAGATACGCTATAAATATGCTATCGATGTCGAAGCCGTCGGTATCAATGACGATATCATTGAGCATGTCTTACAAAGCGTCATCGCCATGACCACAGTCGCCCATGAGCTGTTTTATGATTTGATCAATCAGCAATATCCTGCCGAAGACATGCAAACGTTACTGACAGAGCTAAGGCAGCAATCGGATTCGCGAACCTTCTTTTTGCCAACTCAGTATGTTCAGTAATCCACTGATTCTGATGGCTATCCGTAGCTTTTACAATTCCTCACCAACCCCTTATTTTCAAAGCGTTTAAACTTATCTATCCTTAAAAACACTTTTCAAAAAAGACATGCTTTAACACTATGCTAAAAATTGCCTATTCTGACGTGTTTCGTTATAGCGTGCCTGACAAGCACCGCTTCCCTATGCAAAAGTACATCATGATTCCTGAGCGCTTGCTTGAAGAAGGCACCATCACCCATGATAACTTTTTTGCGCCAAAACGTCTGACAGAAGAAGAAATCTTAACCACGCATACGGCGGACTACTGGCATAAGCTCAAAACCCAAACGCTACCTCGTAAAGAAGCGCGACCTATCGGTTTTGAGATGACCGAGGCTTTGGTTGATCGGGGTCGTCATATCGCTCACGCCACGTATGAATGTGCATTATATGCTCAGAAATACGGTGTGGCGATGAATGTCGCAGGCGGCACCCATCATGCGTTTGCCGATCATGGCGAGGGGTTTTGCGTGTTTAATGATGTGTGTATCGCCAGTAATCTACTGCTTAATCGCAGGCAGGCGCAAAAGATTTTAATCGTGGATTTGGATGTGCATCAAGGCAATGGCAACGCCAGCATTATGGCGGATGAGCAGCGTGTTTTTGTCTTTAGTATGCACGGCGCTAAGAACTATCCATTTCGTAAAGAAATATCCGACTTAGATATTGAGCTGGATAACGATACGGGTGATGCAGAATATTTACAGATATTAAAAGACACTTTGCCGCGTTTGATCAGCGAGGTTGCACCAGATATGATTTTTTATCAGTCGGCGGTCGATGTGCTGGCGACCGATAAACTGGGTAAACTTGGCTTAACGCAAGATGGTTGTAAGGCACGCGATGAATATGTGCTTGAGCAAGCAAAAGCCGCTAGCATTCCAGTTGCTATCGTCATGGGCGGTGGTTATTCAGAAGATATTGAAGATGTGGTCGAAGCGCACTGTAACACCTTTCGCATCGCTCAGAAGCTATATTTTGGTGAAATGGTTGGTTGAGTATAGTCGACTCATTTATTTGTATTGACTATACTACAAAAACGCCATCACCCCCTGCCAGCCCACACGCAGCCCCAATACGGTGAGAATCACTAAAATAAGCTGACGAAAGCGTGCTTGCGGCAAATAACGACGCAAGCGGATACCAACCAACAGCGTCGCAACCGACAATACGCTAAGTACCGCTATCAGCTGCCACTCACCACCGCCAAGCGCCATGATTGGCTCACGCAATACGATGATTTGAGCGATTTTACCTAAGAAATAACACATATTGCCGACTTTGGCGATGGTGTTTTTATCATTGCTGGCAGAGAGCAAATACATCATCAGGATGGTCGACATCGCGTTGGTCGCACCGCCAATAACGCCTGCACTAAAACCAACGATAATCAGTACTGGCTTGCTATCAGGCAGGCGAATTTGCTTGCCAAGTAAGCTACTGACCACATAATAGCCAATGACCGCCGCCAGCAGTACTAAGATGTACGCGCTATCGACCCACAGTAGTAGCTTTGCCCCCAAAATACTGCCAAGCAGACTGGTCAACGCCAGCAGCCAGTAGCGTCTGCCATAATAGATAAAGTTTTGCCAAATACTACGGCCACCGCCCGCCAGCCACGTCAGCGCGTTGAGCACTAATGACGGAAAAATAATCAGTACAATGGCGTATGGCAGCGGGTACATGCTCGCAAGCGCAGTGGTGGTGACCAAGGTGACGCCCAGCCCACTGATACCATGCAGCAGTGATGCTAGCGCAAAGATAGCCATCAGTAATACGGTCTGGGTACTTGTATCATCCATCATACTTACCACACCGCCTTAGCGCCCGATTTGACCCAACTGATCTGCATCACTATTCTGACATCACCATATAGCTGTGCCTTGATAGCTGTGCCGTGATTGAGCTCTGACTAAGCATCATACCGCTGCCAGAGGGTCTCACCGATAATACGGGTCAACTGCTCAGCGATTTTATCCTTGCTTGCTTTTTCTAACGTGACACTGTCATGCTCATAACGCTCGGAGAAAAACACTTGCATGGCGTTATCATCACTGGCAAACCCAATATCCGCGCGAGACACATCATTGCAAGCAATCAAATCCAAGTCTTTGGAGACAAGCTTACCGCGTGCATAACGCTCGACATCTTGCGTTTCTGCTGCAAAACCCACGACAAACAGCTCAGGATGCGCAAGCGAGATAGTCGCTAAGATATCAGGGTTTTTTACCAAGTCTAGTGTCATCGACTCTTGGGTTTTTTTGATTTTTTGCGGCGCCGCGTCTCGGGTACGATAGTCAGCGACAGCCGCGGTGGCAATAAAGACATCAGCGACTCTAGGCTCGTCATCAGTGACATGGTCGTGCATATGAGTGTGAGTGTGATCATCTTCGTGCTCATGCGTCTCACCGCAGCCACAGTCATCGTGATGTTCGTGCGAATGGTCATGAGAATGCTCAGAATGGTGTTCATGCTCCTCTTCGGGCACATACTGCAGTGCCGCATGCGTACCTGCCACACACTGCTGAGCCGTCAGCAACATCTCTTCGGCAGACAGCACATCGATACGCGTGACATTGAGCAGCGTCGGTAAACCCACCTTGCCACCTGCTATCAAGATCACCTCGGCACCGGCAGCCACGCAAGCGCGCGCTAACGCAAAGCCCATCTTCCCTGATGAATGATTGGACAAGTAGCGCACTGGATCGATCGCCTCGACCGTCGGCCCTGCAGTAATGACCACTCTTTTACCAGCCAAGAGCTGCGGCGTGGTTTGCATGGCATTGAACAATAGCACTTCGGCCAACAGTGCCTCAGGCTCAGGTAAGCGGCCGGCGCCCACATCACCGCACGCTTGCTCACCGCTGGCAGGGGCAATGATTTGATAGTTCATATCACGTAGGGTTTGTACATTGAGATTGACCGCAGGGTGCGCCCACATCTGCTGGTTCATCGCTGGCGCAACCAGCACCGGCGCGCTCGTCGCCAGACAGACTGTGGTGAGCAAATCGTCCGCCATACCCATCGCTAGGCGTGCCAAGGTATTGGCAGACGCCGGCGCGATGACGACCAAATCTGCCCATTTTGCCAGCTCGATATGCCCCATACCCGCTTCCGCTCGCTCATCGAGCAAAGAGATATGCACCTCGTTACCCGTCAGCGCCTGCAAGGTCAGGGGCGTGATAAAGGCTTGCGCGCCGCTGGTCATGATGACGCGCACATCAAAGCCTGCTTTGACAAGCAAGCGAGCAAAAATAGCGGATTTATAAGCGGCGATACCGCCGGTGATAGCGAGCACAATATTGGACATAAGCATAGCATCAATAGAAAAGTGGAAAGATAAATTGCGCTTATAGTAACAATTATGAGATAAATTGGGTAAGAATTTACGTATTTCGCCCACTTATCGATACGGGCGTGTTTATCAAAATAATACTTTTAGGAAAAAATAATGGCAATCAAGGACTGGCACGAAGACGACCGACCGCGTGAGAGACTACTCAAACATGGGGCAGCAAGCTTGTCTGACGCTGAGATTTTGGCGATATTTTTACGTACGGGCACTCAGTCACAGTCGGCAATCGAGCTGGCGCGGCATCTTATCGACCAATTCGGCAGCCTCGCTGAGCTGTTGGCCGCCCCGCAAGACACCGTCCTCGCCTGCCATGGCATCGGCCCTGCCAAGTACGCCCAGATACTGGCCTCGCTTGAGATGGGGACACGCTACTTGGACAGTCAGCTAAAAACAGGGCAAGCACTTGGACGCTCTCAAGTGGTCAAAGACTATATCAGCACCCAGCTACGCGGCGAGCACCGCGAGGTCTTTGCCGTACTGTGCTTGGACAACGCACTCAATTTATTAAATTTTGAGATACTGTTTACAGGCGGTATCTCCTCCTGCTCTGTTTGTATCAAACACGTCCTGCGCCATGCGCTGAGTCATGCAGCCAATCAGCTTATCATCGCCCACAATCATCCGCACACCGATGCGACCCCATCGACTGCCGACGATGTGCTTACCTATGAGCTAAAAAAAGCCTGCGACCTAATCGACTTGTCATTGGTGGATCATATCATCGTGGGGCGCAACAACACGTTGTCTTATGCCGAAAACGGCTTTGCACCTTTTTCTTAAATGATAAAAATAGCGATAGTCATCCCATAATCGCCATACCTAGCGTCTTATGATACATATTTTCGACACAGCGTAGCACTTTCGCTATTGATAGTCATCGACAACTGTTTCATATTGATGGCTAACTGTGTCTTTCGTAGAGATTTGACTCTCAGTATTTTGACTCTCAGTATTTTGACACACGGCCATAAATAACACTTAAAGACCCACGTCAGAAAAACCATAACTATATGTATCTGACCTGCATTCACACATTTTTACGCTATTGTTTGGCGTTATAAAGGAGACAGTCATGGCAATTGGCTTATTTATTTTGGCAATATTCATTCAATTAGCCATGGTCTTGGCCATCTTTTTGATGTCCTTATCACGTGTCACAGGCAGTATCGTCGCCCTTGCCACCGTTATCATCACTGCTGTTATCAGCCCGTGGTCGCTTGTTTTGGGTATTCCAATCGCGGTGTTGTGCTTGATACTGCTTATCTCGCCGTTGCGGCAGTCCCTTATCACCAAGCCGGTCTATAAGACGCTGGGCGGTGCGATGCCCAGCATGAGCGATACTGAGCGAGAGGCGCTGGATGCTGGCACCAGCTGGTGGGAAAAAGAGCTGTTTATGGGTGCGCCCAATTGGGACACTTTTGCCAAATACCCTTATCCAGAGCTGTCAGATGAAGAGCAAAGCTTCATCGATAACGAAGTAGAGACGCTGTGCGCCATGCTTGATGAATGGAAAATTCAGCATGAGGATAAAGAGCTTTCGGCTGAGGCATGGCGATTTATCAAAGACAATGGCTTTTTGGGTTTGATTATTCCAAAAGAATTTGGCGGCCGAGCGTTTAGCTCTTATGCCCAAAGTCGGGTGATGAGCAAAATCGCCTCACGCTCGCCGACAGCAGCAGTGAGCTGCATGGTGCCAAACTCACTCGGTCCAGGCGAGCTGCTCATGCATTATGGTACCGATGAGCAAAAACAGCGCTGGCTACCGGGACTGGCAAGCGGTGATGAAGTGCCTTGCTTTGGTTTGACAGGGCCTGAAGCAGGCTCTGATGCAGGCGCGATACCGGATACTGGTGTGGTGTGTTATGGCAGGCATGAAGGCGAGAACGTGCTCGGCCTACGGATGAATTTCTCAAAACGCTGGATTACTCTGGCTCCTATCGCGACAGTCGTGGGCTTAGCCTTTAAGATGCACGATCCAGAAGGCTTGCTTGGGGATGCTAAAAAGACCGACTACGGCATCACTTGTGCGCTGATTCCCGCCGATCACGAGGGCGTGGTCATCGGGCCTCGTCACAATCCTATTGGCTCGCCCTTTATGAATGGTACAGTCGATGGCAAGGATGTCTTTATTCCGCTGGACTATATCATCGGCGGTGTCGAAAACGCGGGGCGCGGCTGGCGTATGCTGATGGAGTGCTTGGGCGTCGGCCGCGGCATCTCTTTGCCTGCTCTGTCCACGTCGGCCAGTGAGATGACCTATCTGTCTGTCGGTGCCTTTGCCAAAGTCCGCGAGCAGTTCAAAATCTCTGTCGGTAAGTTTGAAGGAGTACAAGACGCCACCAGCCGTATGGCCAGTCATACCTATATGTTGGAGGCGTTTCGTCATCTCGTCACCTGTGGTCTCAACCAAGGGGGCACACCATCGGTCATGACGGCCATGGCAAAATACTACGCTACCGAAACCATGCGTGAAGTGGTCAATGACGGTATGGATGTGGTCGGTGGCCGTGCGGTACAGATGGGGCCACGCAACTTTTTAGCGACGCCTTATCAGGCAATCCCTGTCTCTATCACCGTTGAGGGTGCCAATATCTTGACGCGCTCACTGATGATATTTGGCCAAGGAGCGATGCGCTGCCATCCTTATCTGTTTGATGAGCTACAACTGCTACAAAGCGAGGACAAACACCGCGCTATCCGCGAGTTTGATACTCTATTCTTTAAGCATTTGGGTTATACCTTTAACCGCGGGGCAAAAGCCTTTGTCGCAGGCTATGTCGGCGGCAGCAATCATGTGCCAAGCTTTGCCGATCGCTTCACCCGTCCTTACTATAAGCACATCAACCGCTTGAGCGCCAGCTTTGCCTTGACTGCCGATATGGCGTTGGGGCTGCTCGCAGGTGATCTAAAGCGTAAAGAGATGCTCTCTGGGCGTCTGGCTGATATTCATAGTCATTTATTTATCGCGACGGCCATCTTGCAGTTTTATGAGTATGGCAGCAAGTCTGAAGCGGAGCGTTTGCATGCCGAAGTCGCTTTACAAAATAGCCTGTTCACCATCCAAGAAGCGTTTGAGTCATTTTTTGAAAACTTCCCGAATCGCTTTGCCGCAGCGTTGGTTGGATTTGTGACTTTCCCCAGTGGCCGCATTTTTACGCCGCCAAGCGACGAGCTAAAACGTCAGCTCGGCGATACCTTTATGGAAGACTTTGAGGCCAATCCTTTTCGCGATTACCTCAAGACCATGGTCTATTACAACACCGACGAGGACGATGTGACGGGCCGTATGGAAAACGCCTATCAGACCTTATTGGGTATCGAGCCGCTATGGCAAAAATTTAAAAAGGCGGAGCACAAAGACAGCTTTGCTGGCCTGAGCTTTGAAGACCATGTGGTCTATGCCAGCCAAAACGAAGATATCACCGAAGAAGAAGCCGAAGTGCTTATCCAATACAATGCCATACGTTTTGATTCGCTATTGACCGATGTCTTTGACAAGCATCTATCACAAGCGCAGCCACGCTTTAACCCTCATACGCTCGAAAATGCGGTCAATCAGTTGACTGACTATGCTGAGCGTAAACGGGCGGCGCAAGCTCATAATGACGCCGCGCCTGATGATGAGTCTGCTACCGACACGGTCACTGACACAGCAACCAATAGCATAGCAGCGGGCGCAGCTCACAATGCCGTAGCGGCAGAAGGCTTGCAGGCCTCAGCAGATGAGCCAACAGGCGATGACAATCCCAACCATGGTTATGAGCCTGATGGTGAGGTAGAAATGGTCGCAGAGCAAGACTCTCAAAAAGAAGCACAAGCTCAGACTGACTTTGATGACTCTCATCCTGAGATTGAGGCATTGGATGCACGTCACCGTGACGCCGCCTCGCACCTCAATGAGCGTATGGGCAACAATCATCGTAGCACAGCCTCAGAGCGCGCTGAGCCAGACAGCACTCAACTGCATGGCTCCCAGCTAACGGACAATGCCGACCAGATAGATACTGACCATGCCAATACTGATGACATCAGTCATGACGAAATCAATCATATAGGCATCAATCAAAAAGACAGGGCGCAAAAAACGCAGTCTATCGACGAGCACCTAGACGAGCTAGGCGATAGTGAGCCATGGCAAGACAAACACCGCCGCGAGGAAAGCAAAAACTAAGCAATGGACTATTTAGAAAGCGTCCTTTTAAAAGCGCCTGTTTAAATCACTGTTACTTATTAGCGCGTGTCCTTATTTAGAGAGCTATCGATAGAATTAAGAATACGCATAGCCTCTCATCTTGATAGACTTATGTTTTATAGTGAGGTGATTCTTACCAGTGGCCTGAGACTTAACCATTGATATATTACTGTCATTTTTACAAAAGACTGCCGCGGTTAGGCAGTCTTTTTTTTGTCCGAGCGTTTTTGGTCATCGCACCCTTTTGATGATGACATTTAACAAAAACGCGTTGGTGCTGGCTTAAATGTCGATATTTTAGCGACGTTAGCCTAATGATTGTGGTGCTTTTGGCGATTTATAGCATCAGATCTGTTTTTTGCTGAGTGATTATCTCAACCAATTTTTTGACAAAAAAGCTTAAACCGCCTTTAATCAGTTATAGATTATTATTTAAGTCATAAAAAAATCTTGCAGTAACCTTAACAATTATTTTATATTGTCGAATAGCCTGACATGAAATGACAGACAAAATTTTGCAGATGCAACACCATCAGGCGTAAGGATGGCAATCATAAACGCATTGGTTTAGTAGCACCCTTGATACTGAATGTTGCGGATAAAAGGATAGAGTTTATGTGGAAAAATATGGGACTAACGGGCAAGATCATCGTTGCCATGGTGCTCGGTATCATACTGGGATTATTTATCAACTATTCAGGACTGAACGCTGAGGGCGGTTTTGTTAGTACATATATCACCAACGGGTTTTTGGCCATCATCGGCAAGCTATTCGTCAACTCCCTCAAAATGCTGGTCGTGCCTTTGGTACTTATCTCGCTGATTTGCGGGGTGTGCGGTATTGGTGATATTCGTTTGCTTGGGCGCATAGGCACCAAGACTTTCCTAATCTATATGATGACGACCGCACTTGCCATTGCAACTGCTATCGGACTTGGGTTTTTATTTGGTATCGGTAAAGGCATGGAGGTTGAGACAGAAGCGGCATTTGAAGCCAAGTCTGCGCCACCTCTACTCGATGTTTTTTCAAATATCATTCCGTCAAACCCCATCAGTGCGATGGCAAATGGCGACATGCTGTCGATTATCTTCTTTGCCATCTTGATCGGTATCAGTATTTTGATGGTCGGCAAACCTGCCAAAGGGTTGGTACAAAGCTTGGAGCTGATTAATGAAGTCATCTTAAAGATGGTGACCATCATTATGAATCTTGCGCCTTATGGGGTTTTTGCGCTATTGACCAAAGCCATGGCGGAGCTGGGCTTAGATCTGATTTGGTCATTGCTCGGTTATGTTGCGGTACTGATTGGCTCACTGGCTTTCCACTTTTTTATCACTATGATGATCGTGCTAAAGCTGTTTTCTGGTCTGTCTATTAAGACGTTTTTGGCAAAAATGCGCGAAGTACAGATTTTTGCTTTTAGTACCTCAAGCTCGAACGCCACCATTCCAATCACGCTGCGTACCGTCACCAAACGTATGGGTGTCAACAACTCAGTAGCCTCGTTTACCGTGCCTTTTGGGGCGACCATCAACATGGATGGTACGGCCATCATGCAAGGTACGGCGACCATCTTTATTGCCAATATCTATGGGATTGATTTGGGTGTGACTGAGTATCTGACAGTTATCTTGATGTCGGTGCTGGCCTCTGTCGGTACCGCAGGCGTTCCTGGTGTGGGCTTGATCATGCTGTCTATGGTGTTTGCTCAGGTCGGTCTGCCTATCGAAGGTATTGGGCTGATCTTGGGTGTGGATCGTATCCTTGATATGCTGCGTACGGCGGTCAACGTCGGCGGCGATGCAGCAGTGACAGCAATCGTGGCAAAATCTGAAGAAAAAATGGACATCGCCATCTACAACGATCCTGCGGCAGGCACCAAAGACGTCTTTGATGGCCACATCGATGAAGACAATGAGCGTGAGTTCTCTCAAGTATTTAGTGATGGCATCATGGGTAGTGAATACGATGATATTGATCGTCGCCGCTAATCGATAAAGCGTTTATTTATTCAATCATAAAAACCTCAGCCGAAAGATGAACTGACCCCCAAATATTGGACGGTTTAGTTTAAAACAAGGACTGAGTTCTGTACTTAACAGGACTCAGTCCTTTTAATTTGAGTTGAATACGCTCATTATTGTAATAATGCATATACTCATGAATCTGTTGTTCTAACTGCTCAATCGATTTTGGTTTCTCAATATAGATCGTCTCGCACTTAAGCGTTCCGAAAAACCCCTCCATTAATGCATTATCCAAGCAGTTGCCTTTTCTGCTCATGCTTTGCTTAATACCGTGCTGTTTAAGCGTCTTATTAAACGGTCTCATCTGATAATGCCATCCTTGATCTGAATGCATCATTAAACGGTTGTTCTGGTGCGTATCTATCTTATCTAACGCCTTATCTAGCATCTTGCTCACTAAATCATAAGTCGGCCGCTTGGAGAGCGTATAGCTGATGATCTCATTGTTATAACAATCAAGTATCGGTGATAAATACAGCTTATGATCACCCACCTTAAACTCAGTAATATCAGTAAGCCAGCGTATGTTCGGTCGATCTGCATGAAACTGGCGCTTTAAGTAGTTCTTTGCAATCTTGCCTTGTACGCCTTTATAAGAGCGGTACCTTTGTCGTCGAATCCGTGCGCTTAAGTTTAAATGACGCATAAGCTTAGCGATGAGCTTGTGGTTATGATGACTGCCTAACTGCTTTAGCGCTGCCGTTATCCTGCGATAGCCGTACCTACCTTTGTGCTGATGATACAACTTAGTAATACGCTGTTTTAAGTCAGCATGCTTGTCTTTATCACCAAGCTTTGCTCTATGATAGTAAAAGACGCTTTTAGGCATACCAGCAGCTTTAAGTAGGGCTGTTAAACTGTACTTATTCCTCAACTCTTCGATGAGCCTTGCTTTCTCAAAGCTTGTTTCCTCTTCTGTTTGAGCAAGGCATCCAGCTTTTTTAGGTAGGCGTTCTCCGCACGTAGGTATTCATTCTCACGCTTAAGCTCTGCTAAGCTCTTTTCTTCATCTGGCTTGTCTGTGATAAAGGGTTTACTCATGGCGGTTCTACCTTTAGGTTTGGGTGTTAGTCCAGACATGCCTTGTTGCCGATATGCTTTGTGCCAATGACTAATTAAAGCCGGTGAGCTGATGTTATACCTTAAAGCAACTTCCAATTGACTCAAGCCTTGGCTAAGCATCGTTGTAAGCACTTTGTGTTTAAACTCGCGACTATAGTAGGCTTTGCTGGTCTTTGGTTTGATAGCATCGATACCACCGCTTTGATATTGCTTAACCCATTTGATGACTATCTTATTATCTAGGTTAAATTCCTCAGCTGTAGCACGACCAGTATATCCTTGCATATAGTATGCGATGACTTGAAGCTTAAAGTCTAGATTATAACGCATAAAAATACCCCATAAGTTGTGTCCAACTTATGGGGGTCAGTTCAAAGATGGGCTGAGGTTTTTTTATGGCTGCACTGCCTACAAACAGGCTGCATCGTTACTCAATAAATCATATATAGTCGATGCACTCTAAAAAGAACATAGCGCTACTGGGATGCTGTTTTTAAACGTAGGCTGCGCAGCCTCTGTGTATACAGCACGCAAGGAAATTTATACCAGTAGCGCTATAACATTTTTAAATTGAATCTACTATAGCTTGCGTTAGCCAATCACATACTTGGTAATCATAGCAAGACAGACCAGCACGATGACAGGACGAATCAGCTTGCTTCCCCCTTTGACCACCATATGCGAGCCAAAATACGCCCCTATCGTTTGTCCGACCATCATTGCCAGACCGACTTTCCACAACACATTACCGCCCAAAATAAAAAAAATCAGCGAGCCAATATTGGTCGATAAGTTCAAAACCTTAGCCGCGCCTGTTGCCTCGATGATCTGCCGACCACGTAGCGCCACATTACCCAGCGCAAAAAACATGCCTGTCCCTGGCCCGATATAGCCATCATAAAACCCAATCAATGGCGCCACAATTTTTTGCCACTTGCCCTCTGAGATACGCGGCGCCGCTTCCACCTCGCCAAGCTTGGGCGCAAACAAAGTATAAATCCCAATAGCGGCAATCAAAAACGGAATCAGCTTTTCGAGTAGATCCGGCGGCGACATCTGTACAGCGATGGTACCGATGACTGAGCCAATAAAAGCCCCGACAATCGCCACCTTTATACTTTTAGGATTGATGACGCCTTTTTTTATCATCGTAATCGAGGCCGCTAGCGCACCCGAGGCGGCTTGTAGCTTGTTGGTGCCAAGCGTGAGCACTGGCGGGATATTGGCAAGTAGCATGGCTGGTATGGTGAGTAGTCCACCGCCGCCTGCAATGGCATCGATAAAACCAGCTATTGCGGCCACCGCCGTAAGCATTAAGATGATCTCGATAGAGAGGGATAAGTCCATGACGCTGACCTGCAAAATTGATAAGAAAAATCAGCCTCGATATTGAGGCTGCCTGTACCGTTATCTATCAGCGGATACACCGACCTGCTGACACATTTATACCCATAAGTGGCACTGTAGAGTGACGCTCATTATAAAGATAAAAACGTAAAAAAAGCCAAAAACGTAAAAAAGTCTGCTAGATTTGTCTAAGACATGCCCTCGATTCAATCGATAGTCATTTAGATGGGCTAAAGATAGTGACGCGCGCTGGATAGTCAGTAACGACTTATCACTATATTTACCAGTGTTATCATCGTTATAATATCGCTATTGTGGATATAGCAAGACGTGCTTATGACTTTGGGTTGACGTATTTTGTTGTCTATATGAATCAGAGTATGAGAAACTGTTGCTGTCTGTTTGTATGGCGCGCTAAGCGGCCGCATCGATATTTGAGGTTATTGAATTGTTTGGCAATTCGTTTTTAGTAATTTGTATTTAGGAAATGAGGGTAATATGGCAATACGAAGGATTAAGGCATTTTTTGAATTTGAGGCAGCAGGCGGCATCGTGTTAGCACTGGCTGCCATCGCTGCGATGATCATTGCCAACTCCCCTTTGAGTACGTGGTATGAAGGCTTTATTCATGCCCCTGTTGCCATTCAAATCGGTGATTTTGCGATTGCCAAAGACGCCCATCATTGGATCAATGACGGCCTGATGGCAATTTTCTTTTTTTTGGTCGGCCTTGAGCTCAAGCGCGAAGTGCTCATCGGTGAGCTGTCCAATGTCAAACAAATCATTTTGCCAGCAGGCGCGGCCATCGGCGGGATGATCATGCCCGCTGCAGTCTATCTGCTCTTTAACTATAGCGAGCCTGAGTTTTGGAAAGGTTGGGCCATTCCTGCCGCCACAGATATCGCTTTTGCCCTCGGTATCTTAAGCCTACTTGGCAGTCGCGTCCCAAACTCCCTCAAAGTATTCTTGGTATCGATTGCTATTTTTGATGATATCGGCGCGATTTTGATCATTGCCTTGTTTTATACCAGCGAACTATCCCTTGAGTCATTGGCCTTTGCAGGGCTATGCTTGCCATTTTTGTATTTGCTAAACCGTCGCAACGTGACCAGTATCACCCCCTACCTACTCATCGGCGTCATCATGTGGATAGCCGTCCTTAAGTCGGGTATCCATGCGACATTAGCAGGCGTGGTGTTGGCGTTGTTTATTCCTATGTTTGATCGCACTGACCCTGAGCACTCCCCTGTCGAAGAGCTAGAGCACGACCTACACAACACTGTGGCTTTTGGTATCTTGCCACTATTTGCCTTTGCCAACTCAGGCATCTCTCTCAAAGGCGCAGGTTTTGCAGAGCTGTTTCACTCTGTACCGCTGGGGATTGCCGCCGGTCTATTTATCGGTAAGCAGTTGGGTGTCATGGCGATGTGCTGGTTGATCTTCAAGCTCGGTATCTCAACCATGCCAAAGGGCATGAATTATAAGCAAATTTATGGTGCTGCTCTGCTTTGCGGTGTGGGTTTTACCATGAGCTTATTTATCGGGGGCCTTGCTTTTGCAGGCGACACCGCGTTATTTGATGAGCGTCTAGGCATCATCATGGGCTCTATCGTCTCTGGGATTGCAGGTTACCTAATGCTAAAAGTTAGCCTAAAAGATCACGTCAGTGGCACCTCAGTCGATTTGACACGGCCTCAGCCATAATCCATCATCAGAAGAAGGCGAGCTATTTTGCGGTTATTTAGCCAACACATAGCTCACTGCTTTCTTCTTTAAGCCTTAACAGTAAAAAACAATAACCGTAGAAAAACCAGCACCACAAGCCATGTTTGGATAAAGGCAGTAAGCGCAATGACACCTCGCCTCGTGACATCTAGATGCACACTGGGCGCAACTGATAACAGCAGTTTTAGGAGATGACCATGCAAGGACTTATCAGACCTATATCGCTTAGTCTGCCTATCCTTGGCAGTATGTTTTTACTATCATGCGCGACTCTCTCCAAACAACAATGCCTGATCGGTGATTGGCAAACGATAGGCTATAACGATGGCGTGGCAGGCTACTCCTCAGAGCGCCTCGCCTCACACAGCAAAGCCTGTGCCAAAGCGCATGTGACCCCTGATTATCTTGCGTGGGAGCGCGGCCGCAAGCTTGGTCTGCAGCAATATTGTACGAGCACCAATGCGTACAATGTCGGTCGCCGCGGGCGCAGGTTAAACAACGTCTGCCCTGCTGCTATGGTAAATCACCTTCAACAGGCCAATCAGCACGGCCTAGCCTACTATCGTCTAGACAACCAGCTCGACACAGACAGACGCCTATTAGATGAGTATCAAGCAGAGTTTGATCAGCTTGAGAGCGGCGCGATGCTAGACTTTGCCAACGAAAAAGACGCTCGCAAACGGCTGTTGTTTTTGGCCGATGAGCTTGGGTCGATCAAACGTCGCCTCGATGACACACAAAGGCAGCTCGATATGCTCAACCACACGTCTAAATATTAGGCCATAATAAAAAGCCTACCAATAAAGGCATTTTCTACCTATGGATCCAAACAACACAGCGCAGACACAGTCAGCGCGCGCGTCCAAACCGAGCCAACCTACCTTTGCATCGTATCAGCGTCATGGGCGTACCACAGCGATTGATGATCATCATGACCTACAGGTCTTAAAGCGGATCAAACGCTATTTGCTGCCCAAAGATTTTGTCATCTCGCAAGATTTATTAGAGGAGATGGTCGCAGGCTACGACATCGGTGACCCTCTGACAGATACGCTCGCGGCTGACGGCCTGCGTTTTGCCAAACCTTTACAGCAGCTTATCCTCGATAACAAAACCGACAGTAAACTCGCAGCTCATCCGTCCTTTTGTGCCCTGGCTGAGCAGTTTAGCGATCATCCTACTTGGTTTGATCCACAGCTTGCACAGACTGGGGCCGTCGCCTATCGGCGCTATCCGCTGATGCTGATTTGGCTGCTACGAAATGTGGCATTGATGGCAGGTTATAGCATCCCTGCCCTATCGCTGCCACTGATCCAAACCGGCGCGTTGATGCACGATGCCCTGCCAAGACTCATGCGCACTTATGCTTATATTTTGGCTGTCTCTGAGCATCCATTATTGCCCAAAACAAGCACACGTATGCCGCGCGCACGAGTGCCTATCGATAGCGTTTTGGCGATCGGCTCTGAGGGTTGGCGTCAGTCTATTCAGGTGCGGCAGATTCACACGCTCGTACGGCAAAACTTGCTCAGCGGCAAAAACAACGCGGTAAAAGGCGTCGTCACAGAGGCCGATCAGCATCGCAACCCCGATGGCAGCTGGAACACTGCTTATTGGGGTGTACCGATCAACCAAACTGATATGATTGCCACTCATCTGCAGTTCTCGTTACTGATTATGCGCGGGCTACGGCTGCTTGGCGCGCGTATCAGTAGCGAGGAGGCCGAGGGGATTTTGCATTTATGGAATCTTGCCAGTTACTGGATGGGTGTGGATTTAGAACGCCTGCCAAAGGATGAGGCCGCCTGCTGGGAGTGGCTCTACACTTACTTGTCCATTCAACAGCTAGACTTTGAGATGGGACGACCTTTAGCAAAAGCCCTACACGATCTGCCGCGGCAACTGATGGGCGAAGACAATCGCCGCGGACGTTTTGTAGAGATGGTCAATGCCAGTGTGACACGTACTCTGGTCGGTGATGATATCGGGGACGGCTTAGCGCTACCAAAATCAAAGCTTCGGTTTGGTGTCTTATCTTCCGTGCCTATTTTGTTTGCGCTCGATACCGCCCGTCAGCACAACCAAACGGTAGCCGCCAAACTAGAAGCCTTTCGCGCCAAACGTCAAGACAATATGAACTGGTGGCTCAAGAAAAACGACGCCTATTATCAATGACGCAGCAGCTGTCGGCTCAGCTCATTACAATCTTACAATCGGCTGTCTTGCACGCGGTAATACCACTCTAACTGCCGATCAAAAGCTGTCTCTAATAAGCTGGCAATGACGCGGCCTGTCAGCCCCCAGACCGTCTCGCCATCGACCTGCCAGCTGGGCGTAAGTATCGTCGCCACCTGATCTTGCATGGCATATTCTATCGCATACTCAACGGTAGGCTGCGTGAGTAACGCCTCAAAATCTGCCCAAAAAATACGTGATATCTCACCGATTTCAGGTACCAGTACCAAATCAGGCGCGATCAAAGCCACGATTGGGCGCACGCTCATGCCGCTTTTGGAGGTCTGAATGGGTAGCTGGCCGATTAACTGCACCTTGTTGGGCGGGAGTGCCGTCTCTTCACAGGCCTCACGTAGCGCTGTGACGACATTATTACCATCCCCTATCTCGTATTTACCGCCAGCGCAAGAGACTTCGCCTGCATGGCTATTCATGTGCGCGGCGCGGCGCGTCAAAAGCAGCTTGGGATGGCGCTCATGGGTGATGGCCACCAGTATCGAAGCATCGGCAATGGGCGTCTGGTATAGACTGTCTAAGACACGCGCGCTGCGAGAGATTTGCTGCGCGGTATGCAGCGCTGAATCGGCCAACGCATTTAACGTCTCTTGCTGAACCCGCTCGGTCAATTGCCTGAGTGTCGGATAGCGAATAAAAGGTGGTATAGCAACTGACTGCTCATCTAACTGCACAGTCTGGGAAGGGAGTAACATGATCTTGCCCTATGTTTTTATCAATACGTTTTTATCAATATGTGGCGTGACTAGCTGTAGACTAGCGTACTCTTCATGCAGCTGCATGCTATTTGTGTGACTGTTCATTTGTCAGGAGGTATTCGTCATGAGGTGTTTGCCATGAACGTCTCAAATCGTATCGACAGACAGGCGCCGCGTATTGTTTTTATAAGTCAATGTGTTTTATGGGTTAGCGTGACCGCTTATGATAAACGGCAATGATGGCTTGCCACGATGCCACGATACCACGGGCTTTGCTGTCATTTATCAGACTATGACCCGCCAGCGATATGCAGCGTTACTGTTATCATGCTGCGCTACGAGCAAAATGTGTGCTATCTTAAGGCGGTGCTTGCTTATTAGAATAACATCTTGCAGCACCGCTTTACCGGTATCCTGATAGCACACAAAAAAACCAACGTATGAAGGGCGTGCGCGCCTGACCATGACGGGGTATTTTTGCCATTAGGAATACTGACTCTTTATCTCTTACGCTTACTACATTTATAAAGGCAGTTGATATGCGCTATTGTCTCCAATGCGGTCATCAAGCAGAACGAAAAATACCAGCCACGGATAATATGCCGCGTTTGGTATGCCCAAATTGCAACTATATTCACTACGAAAACCCAAAAGTCATCTGTGGGTCGCTGGTCGTACATAAAGACAGAGTGCTGCTATGCCGCCGCGCGATAGAGCCGCAATACGGTCTTTGGACGATACCGGCAGGCTTTATGGAAAATGGGGAAACCATGGCAGAGGGCGCCGCGCGTGAGAGCTACGAAGAAGCGGATGCGGTGGTGTTAAACCCTCATCTGTACTGTATCTATGATCTGCCAGACATCGGACAGATATACTCGATTTATTTGGCCGATCTCAAAGACGGTGCGTATGGTGTCGGCTCTGAAAGCCTTGACTGTGCGCTGTTTAGCGAAGAAGACATCCCGTGGGATAGTCTCGCCTTTGAAGCGGTGCGCCGCACTTTACGAAGCTACTTTGCCGATCGCCAGCAGTTCAGCCAATTGTCTGAGTTTCCTATTCATCAGGATATGATTGGCAAAGACTTGAGTATCAAACGTTTTTAAACGCCTTTAAACGTTGGCTCAACCATCAGTCTTTTTACCACAAACTATAAAAGCAGACAATAACCTAGTATTGTCTGCTTCATAAATGCTTACAGTGACAGATTGGTTTTTATTCAAAAAATACCATTAGCTCTTTATTTTGCAAACGTTAAAGCCGAGGTTTTTCACGGCTTCTTCTTTATCATAAGGCGCTAGTACTGCACGTACATGCTGTTGCCCTTGCAGGTATTGCTTGGCCACACGCTGTAGGTCCGCCACCGTCACATCCAATATGGCGGCGCGCATCTTACGTTGCCAGTCAACACCGCGATGGTGCAGATCAGCAAAGCAGGCTTTGACCGCCTCGCCAGCTGGAGAGCCTGGCTTATCCATACCCGAGATGATACCTAAGATGGCTTCTTCTAGCTGCTCATCGGTCTGCGGTTCATTTAGTAGCCACTCAATACTGGCCTCAAAATGCGCAAAAGTCTCAGCACACTGCGGGTCGCGGTAGCTAAAGAATTTAAAAGCGCAGGCATTGGCGTCATAGCCTGCGCCGCCGCCGTAAGCACCGCCGCGCTCACGGATGGCGCTGTGCAAGTAGCCATTGCGCAGATACGGCGCTAATACCATCAAAGCGGCGGTATCAGGATGATCGGCCGCTGGCACACGATAAGCGCTGGCATTATGATAGACGTTGGTCGGTACTAGCCATGCCAAGTCCTCAACATCGAGCGCAGCGCTGCTCTCTCGTGTCTTAATGGCGTCTGTCTCGCCATTTAACGCTGCCGCAAGGTGCAGCTCGGCAAACTCACTTGGTATAGTGTCTTCGATAGTCGCATCAGAGTCATTTAATTGTGCGGCAATCTTTGGTGCTTGGCTGTTTTTCCAGCTATCAACGATTAAGTTACTTAAGCGCTCGGTTTGCTCAGCTTCACAAATGATCACGGCATGCTTGGGCAAGCTGATCACGCGCTGGTGCAAGTCCATCAGGCTGGTTGCCAATTTATCCCACTGCGTGTCATCATCACTGGCATGCGCCAAAAAGTCTTTTAGCGCGTTTAGTGCAGGCAAGCCACTACGCACATACTCAAGCTGCGCTTGACGGCTCATACCGCGGCTGGCGGTTTGCATGGCATAAGAATGCCCAGAGCCAGCCAAATTCGACTGCCAGCCCGCTTGACGCTGCTGCAAAATCTCTTTGATACGGTCATGCTCGCTAAAGACGCTATGCTCCATGACCTCTTTGAGCAAATCAATCGCTTCAGTCTTGCGGTTGAGGGCACGGGTCGCCACCACAAAATAACTGCTGATCGTTTGGCTATCATCGATACTGGTGCGCTGGCTGATACGCGCCGTCACGCCAGAAGAGTGCGCCGCTTGCTTGGCCTGCATCTCATGAGCATTCATCGAGTCAGTACCCAGCTCTGATAGTAGGCTTAAATAAATCGGTAGCAGTGGATGATTGATCACCTCGTTCACAGGCAGACTGCTGGTGTCCTGATTGCCAATGGCATCGGTCAGCGGCACAATCACTTGATAATAATACAAGCCGTTGGTGCCCGCTTCATATTCAAACAACGTACTGTCTTGCCCGCTTAAGCGCACTTGCTTTTGCGTGCCTTGCTTAAAGCTGATATCGGTCGGGACATCCTCCAGTCCGACTTTTGGCAATAGGCTTAAATCATCAGGCGCTGCTTGCCGCGCTGCCAAATCAAGGGCTTGCTGTTTTAAGATGGCTTTATCATCAGCGCTCAAGTCCATCGCGATGGTATCGAGACGGGTCTGCTCTGCTGCAGCAAGGCGCGCTGATTTTTCGCTATCTGGCGTTAGCGTCACGCGCACACGGTGCTGATTGTCGAGCAGATGGGTTTTGATAAGATTTGGTAGCCACTGTGCGTCTTTTACTTGCTCACGCAGCCACTGCAAATGCTCATCCACTTCCCAGACGTCGATCGGGTTGCCATCATGAATGGCCGTGCTAAAGCCTTCGAGCATCAAATTTAAACCATAAGGGATGCTATCACCGCCGATATGGCGCTGATCGATCTCGATTTGATGCAAAATGGTCTCAATCGTATCATCATCGATCGGTTTACTGGCCACTTTAGTCAGTAAATCCATAATACCCTGCTCTACTGCCTCGGCATGCTCAGGGTTGGAGCCGCGTAGACCGGTATAAAATACCATCTCATAATGGCTGTCATCGAGTCCCAATAGCGGACTTGGCGCTTTGCCAAGCGGATGACTGTCGAGATACGCACGCAATGGCGAGCCAGCATGCTCGACCAACACGCCTTCTAGCAAACGCAAAGCTAGACGCTGCTTGGGATCGGTAATCGATGGCAGCAGCCACGCCACCACATGATGGGTTTGGTCAGGGCCTTCTTCGTCAGCCGTATAAGTGTCGACCGCGCTGATTGGCGCAGGCAGGCGCTGCTCTGGACGTGAGACGTGTTTTTTACCCGCGGCGAACTGAGTTAACGCATCATCATGAATCCGCGCTTGGGTCTCGGCGACCGGAATATTACCAAAGCTCATAATCACGCTGTTTGATGGATGGTAATGGCTTTGATGGAACTCAACAAGCTCGGTGTGGGTCAAATCAGGAATATCCGCAGGATCACCGCCCGAGTTATAATGATAAGTGGTCGTCGGGAATAAATGATGAGCGACCGTATGATAGAGCTGGTCGATCTCGCCGCTCATCGCACCTTTCATCTCATTAAAGACAATACCTTTAAACTGCGGTTTGTCATTTTCGTCCAATTCTACGCGGATACCTTCTTGAGCAAAGTCAAGCGGATGAATATTGGGGAAAAACGACGCATCAAGATACACAGCAAGTAAATTGAAGTAATCGTTTTTATTTTGTGTGGCATACGGATACGCTGTCCAATCGGCTGCGGTCATCGCATTCATAAACGTGTTTAATGAGCGCTTGATCATCGAAAAGAACGGATCACGTACTGGGAATTTCTTAGAGCCGCACAGTGCCACATGCTCCAAGATATGTGCCTCGCCCTTTGAGTCCATCGGCTGAGTACGAAAGCCAACCAAAAAGGCGTTTTCATCACTTGGGTGCGCCAAATGATAATGCATCGCGCCGGTTTTGACATGCTGACTGATCAGCACGTCCATTGACAACGCCTCGATATGGCGATGCTCAATCAACTCAAACGCTGGATGAAGCGTTAGATCGGCGATAAATGGCGTGTCAGTCATAGTGATCCTTATCAAATTATAATATATAGGGTGCCGTAGTAGATGGGGCTGCTGTTTTGATAAGTCAAGCGATCTGAGCGTTAATATTCTACGTCGCCCCTTCTCTTTATGAGTCGATTGACAGGTCGTTTTGTAAGTCGCTTGATCAATACAGTCTTATGGGCTGTCTGTTAAATGCTAAGTCACTTAGGGGGTTATCAAGATTGTCTATCTGGGAATATCCATAAAAAAATAATGGATTTAACCCTTAACAAACACCGCCACCACTGCTACTATAAAATAAACGTCTTAATAGGAGCTGATGATGGGCTATCAACATATTTTACTGGTCACCGACTTGTTGTCTGATGCAGATGCCGTCGCACTCAAGGCCAAACGTATCCTTGCAGGCTCTCCTGAAGCGAGGCTGTCTGTATTGCATATCGTCGAGGACGACATGGTGCGCTTTGGCTTTGAGCTAGTGCCAGCCTCCAGCCTATCAGGCGATGTCGATGGCGAGCACTGGCAAGAAGCACGAGAAAAACTGGCGCAGTTTTTGGCGCGTAATGAGCTGCAGGCGGTCAACTCTGAGGTGACATCTGCTATCTCAAACAGTAAAGGTATCGTCAATTATTGCCGCGACCATCAAGTCGATTTGCTCATCATCGGCCGCCATGAGCGTCATGGTATCGCCGCATGGTTGGCCAAAGCGACGGCCGACAGTATCTTGCCAAATATTCCTTGCGACAGCTTGGTGGTCAAGCTCGACCAGCCCTTTGCAGAGTAATACGCCGCCTGCATCATCTGTATGATGACACCTGATGACGACTTAACAGCGCTCTGTAGTAGTGCTATAGTAAATACTATCTGACATGAGGAAGACGCTATGAGTTACGAACACATACTACTGGTCACCGACTTACTCTCTGATGCCGATATCGTCGCACAAAAGGCCAAACGTATCGTCGATAACCGCCCAGGCGCTAAGCTATCCGTACTGCACATCGTCAAAGACACCATGGTCGGTTTTGGTTATGAGTTGGTCCCCGCCTCGAGCTTATACGATGAGATCGATGATGAGCGCTGCCAAGAAGCACGGGCAAAGCTGGCGCAGTTTTTGGTGCGTAATGAGCTAGACGCCGTCAACTCGCAAGTGACCACCGCCATCTCTAGCAGCGAAGGCATCGTCAATTATTGTCACAAACACGACGTCGATCTCTTGGTCATCGGTCGACACAAGCGCACAGGCATCGCCGCGTGGATCAGCGGTGCTACGGCGGACAATATCCTGCCCAACGTCCCATGCGACAGCTTGGTCGTAAGACTCGACAAACCCGTATCCAAGTAGCGCCAATAAAACGTTACTTAATAGCGCTCAAACCGTAACGCACAAATAGTCGCGCTCAAAACCTCAAACGCTAAAAAAGCGCGGTGTATCTACGACGCCGCGCTTTTTGTGTTTGCTCAATCGTCTTGTATCATATCTATAAAAGTCTGCCAAATCGGGCTTTGATGGCGGGCTTTGTGCCAGACCAACCACCACGTCCGTGACAGATCGATACCCGCGACTTTTACTTGTACCAGCTTTCCTGCTGCCAGCTCCGCCTCGATGACATGCTGAGACAGGCAGCCAAGACCGATATCGGCACTGACCATATGCTTGATGGCTTCCGACTGCTGAATTGCCATGATCACCTCGGCCTCTGGCAGATGTTTGAGCAGCTGCTCATCGATGATCTGCCGCGTGCCCGACCCCGCCTCTCGCACCAGTAGCGGCAGTTTAGCCAACTGCGTAAGAGTCATATGATACAGACGCTCAGTCTCTTGATAGTCTGCAAGACCTGCCAGCCATCTGCTATCGCGTTTGGCAAATATCATCAAAGTATCTGTCCGCCATGCGCGCTGCTCGATGGTCTTAATATCTGTGGGGCGCGGCATGCCTTCTACCAACGCGATATCGATATTTAACTGCTCAACCTCCGCCACCACCTCTTGCGTATTGGCGATATACATATCGACACGAGCGTCTGGCAGCACCTGATACAGCTTGGCCAGCAGCGGCGGCAAGGCATAGTTACCGATGGTGGTGCTGGCGCCAATATGAATCTGACCGGCTTGATACTTATGATAATGCTCCAGCGTCAATGACTGCTCTAAGATCGCTTGCGCTTGTATATAAATAGGATGAGCATTGGGGTGCTGGTTGAGCCTACGTCCGACCCGCTCAAATAACGGCATCTGCAGACGCGCCTCCAGCTCACTCAGCGCACTACTGACGGCCGACTGCGAGAGATGCAGCGCTTCACTGGCGCGGCTGGTGCTGCCAGTTTGATAAATACTCACAAACACCGCCAGTTGCTTTAGGGTAATCTTCGGTAGCGTTTGCATGGCTTTTTTCATTGTCTCGCTTGCCTTATATCCGTCTGTAGATGTATGTCACACGACCTATATTTTTTAATACACAACAGATTTAACAATCTGTCTTTTACTATAGTGAATTCAGTATAGTAAAAGACACAGTGGGACTGGGATAAATTTTTCGCAGCATCGAGCAGCGTAGGCACAGCACGCAAGGAGAATTTAGACCAGTTCCACCTTGATATATAATGTATCTGTTTTATTTAGGATCGACTATAAGCTTGTTTTAACAACGCCTTCGTCACTGCTGGCACCTCTGCTTTTAATAGAGGTGTTTTTCACGCCACTCTTACCTATATTTTCGATAGCTTCTATTTTATTAATCTGTTTTTATTATAAGTTGGCTTGTCTTATACTGTCTACTCATAAGCTTATGCTTATTTTGATTATAGCCATGAGGACGACGAGCCATGTATGCTTTTACACAGTCAATGAATCACTATTGCCCGCGCAACCGCCACTTAGCAGGGCTGGTGGTGGTGTTCTTTGGTAGTTTGCTGTGCTTGTGGTTGGATGCCAGCATCGATAGTTGGTCAAATGGCCGTATCGTTGGCCTCTCTCCGTTGACGCTGGCGATATTGCTTGGCATGGTACTGGGCAATACCGTCTACCCGCAGTTCGCGGAGCACTTACAGATGGGCGTGGCCTTTGCTAAGGGGCAAATATTGCGTCTGGCCATTATCTTTTATGGCTTTAAGCTGACCTTAACACAAGTCTCCAGTGTCGGAATGCCAGCGATCATGACCGATGCTCTGGTCTTGACCTCGACGTTTTTATTGACTTACTGGCTCGGTACCAGATGGCTAAAGGTCGATAAGCAAACGACACTACTGATTGGCTCAGGGGCTAGCATTTGCGGGGCGGCGGCAGTCATCGCCGCAGAGCCTGTGGTAAAGGCCGAAGCGCACAAGGTGACGATCGCTGTGGCGACGGTAGTGGTATTTGGCACCATTGCCATGCTGCTGTATCCTTTTTTATATCAGCTTGGCTGGTTACAACCTTGGCTAAATGCCCAGCAATACGGTATTTATACCGGCTCCACCATTCATGAAGTGGCGCAAGTGGTGGTCGCAGGTAACGCGGTGAGCACCGAGGTCGGTAATACCGCGGTCGTCACCAAAATGATACGGGTCATGATGCTCGCGCCATTTTTGCTTATTTTATCATTTGCCTTGACCTCATCTGGTAGCGGTCAAGCTGACAAACCTTCCCTAATGAGCCGTGTGCGACAAGTGAATGTCCCTTGGTTTGCTTTTATCTTTATCTTGGTGGTGCTGTTGCACACTTGGATACCGATGTCCGATGGCTTTGAGCAAAGTATGGTGATGCTAGATGATGTGATGCTGACGATGGCGATGTTTGCGTTAGGCTTAACCACACATATGAGCGCTATCAAACAAGCTGGCGTCAAGCCGCTGATTTTAGGAGCAGTGATGTTTGCTTGGTTGCTGCTCGGCGGCGGGGTGATCAATATCGCTATCAGCTCATTTGGTTAACTTGCAGCTCATTTACCTCAAACTAGAAAGACCAACGATAGTGAAGTCGTTGGTCTTTTTTATTGCTCGTCTGCATAAGCGATGATAGCCATCATAGACGACAACTATTTATAATCTTATAACCTACAATCTATAATTGCAGACGAAAAAAAACGAACCAAAAGGTTCGTTTTTTTATCTTGCTTTATTTATCTATAAAAGACAAATTAGATAGCAACGATGTTGTGTGCTTGTGGGCCTTTTTGGCCTTGAGTTACAGTGAACTCAACTTCTTGGCCTTCAGCCAAAGTTTTGAAGCCTGAGCCTGAGATTTCGCTGTAATGAGCGAAAACGTCTGCGCCGTTTTCTGGAGCGATGAAACCAAAACCTTTAGCTTCGTTGAACCACTTAACTGTACCTTTTTGAACGTCTGACATAGTCATAACCCTGATATTTAATTTATTTGTGGTCTAATAGACCGATAACGCTTGCAAATAGCTACTGAACGATAAATATTAAAACGAAGGATTATAACTAATACTACGAGGTAATGATTTGGTGCAGAACTGCTCTTAAGCTTGGATGTATTATAGGGGTAACATCCTAGTATCGCAAGCCTTATCTCAGGTTTTATGTAACTGGACTTAACTATTGCCCTATATTGGCGACTTTATTCGGCATTTGGCAGACGAAACAAATAGACGATAACCCCGCTACAAACCAGTGCTACTAGCCATGCCGCCCATGTCATATCAGCGGGCAGACGATAAAACAACATGACAGTCGATATCGCCATCATGATGGTCGCAAGCCACTTAGCATAAAGCGGTACTGCATGATTTTCTTCCCAATCACGGACGTATTTGCCAAAGTATTTGTGATTGATTAGCCAAAAATGAAAGCGCCGCGAGCTACGTGCCCAGCACCCTGCCGCCAGTAATATAAAAGGCGCAGTCGGCATCACGGGTAGCAAGATGCCGATAATACCCAGCACAAAAAACAACCAGCCTAATATGACAAATGTCCAACGCACTGTCGGGCTGTGGTGCTGATTGGTCTTTGGGCGGTAGTAGAAGTGCTTTTTTTGGCTCATAAAGGGTGTCGTTGGATAGTGGATATCGTTGGATAGTGTCAGATAGTCAGGTTTTGGCCGGCAAGTTTATGACAAAGACGGTGGCTTATAGAACTCCCTAAGGATGCCGTATCAGGAGATATGCTACAAGACTATTTTTATGAGGGTTTTGCTATCAATCGGTATGTTTGGTTAGTGGTTGGGTAAGTTAGGCCTATCGCCCTATCGCAAATGAAGCAAAAAGACCGCTGCTTTATTGATAGCGGTCTTTAACGCATGTGTCATATAAATGGATTAACTATCTATCTACTTAGCAATATCTATAGCGTCATTACAATAAGCACACTGGCTCTAAGGTTGGCTTGTAGGTGTAAGTGAACTCTTGACCATTTGGATAGGCTTGCTGCAACTCGGGGTCGCTAAAGCTTTGATTGAGTACCAGCGTTTGTTTGGGTGTCAGCTTTATGACCTTAACTTGGGAGAAAACTGGCTCGTTTTCGTATTGTAGCCCTACTGCGGTACGGTTAGGCTTTAGGTTATATTTTTCTACAGCCGCTTGCTGATGATAGCTACCATCGGTATAGCACTTGAAGCGATAGTTGTAACTTGTGCCATCTCGGCGAAAGTTAACTACAGCAGCTTGACCGCCCATCCCTGCTGTCATCGCCCAATAGCCGTCGTAGATCTGTTGTGGCAACTGGTAGGTGTTATTGACCTGATCGTTTGGGTATGATGGCGACATGCCAGTACTGGCACAGCCGGATAAAAACAACGCTCCGCCTAGCATGGCAGCGGTAATCTTAAGATAATGGCTCATGGCTCGTCCTTTAGTTATGAGTGAGTTGATGGGTTATAAAAGTTATATAAATGGTTTACCTTAGCACTTTAAGACAGATAGCATATCACTCTTTAATCATGGCACATTGGTCGAAACATGAGAATGAGCGTTAACAATATTCACAAAAAAACGCCATCACAATTGTGACAGCGTTCTTTATTACTATAGATATTTACGCTTTATTTACAACGCCTTTAACTGTGCCATCTGCGCTGTCATCGTTTTAAGCTGCCCTTCTAGCTCGGCCAGTTTTGCCTTCTCCGCATCGACCACTGGCGCCGGTGCTTTACTGACAAAGCCTTCATTACTCAGCTTACGCGCGATGCCGTCGGCCTGCTTTTGTAGCTTCTCATGCGCCTTGTCCAGACGTGCCAGCTCAGCCGTTGGATCAATTAGACCTTTCATCGGTACCAGCACGCGTAGCTGACCGACCATACTTGATGATGATAATGGTACCTCATCACCTTCTTTGACGATCTCTAAGCTCTCGACTTTGGCCAGTGCTTTAAACTGGTTTTTGATACGTGATAGCCGCCCTTCTTCCTCATCTGAGATATTTTGTAGCAATACTGGCAGGCGTACGGCGTTACCCAGCTTCATCTCACCGCGGATATTACGGATGCTGGCGATCAGCTCTTGTAGCCATGCCATGTCCGCCTCCACCTGTTCACTGATCTGCGCATTATCAGCTTGAGGATAGGCTGCGACGACGATGCTGTCAGTATCTTTACGGTTCAGCAGCGGCGCGACAGTCTGCCAAATCTCTTCGGTCAGATACGGCATGATCGGATGGCTAAAGCGCAGCGCCGTCTCGAGCACATGCAGCAGCACGTAGCGGATTTGCGCTTTACGCTCGTCTGTCACCGAGTCGTCATTGAGGCTGGCTTTGGCAAGCTCGACATACCAGTCGCAGTATTCGTTCCAGATAAACTCATAAATGTCATGGCTGACCATATCGAGGCGATACTGGGCAAAGTGCTGATGGATATTACTAATCGTCGAGTTGAGACGGCTCATGATCCATTTTTCTGGTAATTCCCAAACATCTATGTTGGCCGCTTGGTCGATAGGTTTGGCGTTACCGTCATTATCGATACAGTTCATCAGTACAAAGCGGCTGGCGTTCCAGATTTTATTACAGAAGTTACGATAGCCCTCAACGCGCTTGAGATCAAAGTTGATGTCGCGGCCAGTACTGGCAAGAGAGGTGAAGGTAAAGCGCAGCGCATCGGTACCGTAGGCTGGGATACCCTCTGGGAACTCTTTACGCGTTTGCTTCTCAATCTTCGCCGCGTCTTTGGGGTTCATCATATTGCTGGTGCGTTTTTCGACCAGCGCTTCTAGATCGATACCGTCAATCAAATCAATCGGATCTAAGACATTACCTTTCGACTTAGACATTTTTTGACCATTGCCATCGCGTACTAGGCCATGGACATAGACGGTCTTAAACGGTACTTGCGGCGTACCATCTTCGTTTTTGACAAAATGCATGGTCATCATGATCATGCGCGCCACCCAAAAGAAGATAATATCAAAACCGGTCACCAGCACACTGGTCGGGTGAAAAGTCTGCATCACGCGCGGATCGGCCTTAGGGTCTGCCCAATCTAATGTACTAAAGGTCCATAACCCTGAGCTAAACCACGTATCAAGTACATCATCATCTTGGCGCAATTTAACATCGTCGCTTAGATTGTATTTAGTGCGAACCTCCGCCTCGCTACGTGCGACATACACCTCACCTGCCGCGTCGTCGTACCACGCTGGGATACGGTGACCCCACCACAGCTGACGGCTGATACACCAGTCCTGCAGGTCTGTCATCCATGCCATATACATGTTTTTGTACTGTGCAGGGACAAATTCAATACGACCATCTTCGACCGCCTCAATCGCTGGTCCCGCCAGCTTATTGACGGCAACATACCACTGATCAGTCAGCCACGGCTCGACGATGGTACCACCGCGCTCGGCACGCGGCGCTTTTAGCGCGTAGTCTTCGATGTCTTCTAGCCAGCCTTCGCTACTCGCTTGCTCGACCAGCTGTTTGCGCGCCGCAAAACGCTCAAGCCCAGCGTATTCGCTCGGCGTGGTCTCAAGCGATGGCTCGCGCGTTTGCAAATCAGCATAGACCTCCATCTCAGGCAAAATGTTGGCACGCTCATCTAAGATGTTAATCAGTGGCAAGCTGTGACGACGACCCAGCTCATAGTCATTAAAGTCATGGGCAGGGGTGATTTTTACGCAGCCTGTACCAAAGTCGCTTTCGACATAATCATCGGCCACGATCGGCACCACGCGGCCTGTGATTGGCAAAGTAATGGTCTTGCCGATCAAATGCGCATAGCGCTCATCGCTTGGGTTGACCGCAACGGCGGTATCACCCAATAATGTCTCAGGACGGGTGGTGGCGACCACCAGATAGTTTTTGCCGTCTTGGGTGGTGATGTCTGTATCGGTAAAATAGTAGCGGAAATGCCACAAGCTGCCTTTTTCATCGACGTTTTCTACTTCTAAATCAGACAGCGCGGTTTGAAATTTAGGGTCCCAGTTGACCAAGCGCTTACCACGATAAATCAAGCCATCATCGAATAGGCGTACAAACACTTCTTTGACCGCATTTGATAAGCCATCATCCATGGTAAAGCGCTCACGCGACCAATCCACCGAGCTACCAAGGCGGCGAATCTGACGGGTGATGTTGCCGCCCGACTCTTCTTTCCACTCCCAGACTTTATCGATAAAGTCTTCGCGCGTCATATCACGGCGGCGGATGCCTTGCGCCTCTAGGCGGCGCTCAACGACCATCTGGGTTGCGATACCAGCGTGATCGGTACCCGGTTGCCAAAGCGTATTGTCGCCGTCCATACGGTGATAGCGGGTCAGCGCATCCATGATGGCATTATTAAAGCCGTGCCCCATGTGCAGCGAGCCTGTGACGTTCGGCGGCGGCAAGGCGATAGAAAACGACTCATCCTTATCAAAAGTCGGGGCAAAATAACCGCTCTCCTCCCAGCCTTGATACATGCCCGCTTCGACATCCTTTGGGTTGTAAGCGTTTTCTAATTGGCTCAAGGCGGCTTGAATAGACTCGGTCAAGTTGGCTGTGCTGTTGGTATGATTCTCAGGATTGCTCATAATAGAATAATCTTTTATTAATAATGAATGAATTCGGTCAAACAAATAACATGAAACGTAAGCGATGGGATTGATAGAATGATTTTAACGCAGATGGCCAGATTTTGTTAGATGCTAAGGCAATTTATCGGCTTTGGGGCGCATTCATTAAACAATTAACGAACAGCAATCCCCCCTCTGGCAAATATAATACGTTATAGTCATGCTATAGCATATAACGTCTGTCTATATATTGGCCGTGACCTTCTGCCAGTCGGTAGCGCCCCATCATTGTCCCATAACCAGCGAGTTTACTGTGCCCAAAGATACCGAGAATAACAACGCCTACCAAGCCGACCCATCACGCAATAAGCCTACCGCAGAGGATATCGCGCGCCCTGACAATACGCCAGACGACAGCGAGGTACAAGCGACTAAGACCCTAAAAGATGAAGACCTACCCAAAGAAATCAGCGATGAAGACAAAGAAACCATCAAAAAAGTCGCAGGCGATGACAATCTAAGCCAAGCAAAAAGCTACGCCAGTATCTTAGTCGAGCAAGTGATACATGCCAAAGAAACCTTTGAGCGCTCTTTGGGCTCATTATTTACCAGCGCCTTTACCGCAGGGTTTGAGATTGGCATCAGCTTTTTTATGATTTTATCAGCCTTTGCGCTACTGAGCGCCGTCATACCTAGCGAGTATGCCATCGTCCTCGCCTCCTTGCTGTATCCGGTGGGCTTTATCATCGTTGTCATCGGCCAGTCGCTATTATTTACCGAGCAGACCTCCCTCCTAAGCCTGCCTGTCTTAAACAAAATCGAACCCTTGCACAAGTTGCTAAGGCTATGGGGCATCGTTATCGCAGGCAATATCGTCGGCGGCTGCCTGTTTGCCGCCTTGATGATTGGCCTTGGCCTAAATATGCAACTGTTTGGCGCCAGTGATATCGATGCTTATGCTGAGCATATTTTGGGGTTTAGATGGTGGGTCATTTTTGGCAGTGCCGTACTGGCAGGCTGGATGATGGGCATCGCGGCATGGCTTGTGACCTCAGCGCGCGATACCATTAGCCGTATCGTCTTGGTGACGCTAATCACCGGTAGTATTGGTTTTTTGGGACTGCATCATAGCATCGTCGGCAACATCGAGATTTTCTCCGCCCTGCTATATGGCAATACCGTCAGTCTGTGGCGCTATTTGCTGTTTTTGATAGTGGTGCTGGCTGGCAATACGATGGGCGGCGTGGTCTTTGTCGCGATACTAAAAAACCGCGCTTTTTTATTTGAAGTGGAGCGTGTCAAAGAGCAGACCGACGACAAAATATAGTCAGTCCGATATAACATTGGCACACTTTGTGTCATATGCCACTGGTATTATTTTGCGCAGCATCGAGCAGCGTCGGCACAGCGCGCAAAGAAAGCTAAACACTCGTAGCGCTGTACCTATTTTAAAATAGATGACCTATAAGTATCGATGCACGGTGACTTTAGCGCTGGTCAACGCCCTATAAAATCAATACAGGGCGACACAGGGTGACTCGGATCGCTTTTATAGCCAGTTATAAGCGGCGCGCAGCTAAGACGCTCATCTCCACCTCTGAGCGCTTTACCTGACGATATTTAGCGCCAAAAACTCTGACCAAGATACCAGCAGTCAAAAACATGATGAGGGTATAAATCGCAGGCGTCATCGACATTTTATAATTGGCCAATAGGGTCAATGCCATAAAGATAGATAACGTGCTGTTTTGTAGGCCGACTTCTAAGGTTACCGACGTTCTTTGTGCCAAGTTTAGACCAAACCATTTACTGCTATAGTAGCCAAGCGCCATGGTCGAGAGGTTAAGGAGCAACGATACAGGGCCTGTCGCGAGTAGCGCCTCCACGAGGATATCACGCTGGACATAGCTTAAAAACACCACCAAAAACGTCAAAAATATCACCCCAAATCTCGACACATAGACCTGAGAGTTATCAGCGATACGCGGCGCATAGCGTTTGATCAGCATACCGAGGCTGATAGGCACGATGGTCAACACCACCAAAGTCAGCACGGTTTTTAGGACAGGTAACTCAAACGCACTACCAGCACCCATAAAATAAACCAGCGAAAAGCTCAGCACCACAGGAATGCTAAAGACTGTGATGACACTGGCAATCGCCGTCATCGTCACTGACAACGCCACATCGCCTTTGGCCAGATAGGTAAATAAATTGGAAGTGGTGCCTCCTGGGCACAGCACCAGCAGCATGACACCGACGGCGTATTCAGGCTCTAGAGGCATGATATTGGCCAATGCAAAGCCGATGAGCGGTAATAACAACAGCTGATTGGTCAAGCCGATACCAACTGCCTTGGGATATGTTAAAACGCGTTTAAAATCATTGGCGACGAGAGTGAGACCCATACCCATCATAATCAAAAACAAACAAATGGGGATGATAACTGAGTTGACTAAGGTGACAATTTCCAGACCTTCCATAACCACATCCTTGTAGATACTACCCGCCCAAAAACCCGCAACAGCAGTCGCCCGCAAAGCGTCAGCACCTGTGTATTGTTTTTTGACCGGATATAAGACCCTGCGTGGGCCGGTGTATGACAGCATTCCATGCCATCGTGTCTATACGCCCCCTCATGGAGCGGTATAACAAAGTATATCGTTGTAAAAGCAGCTTTATCTGTTTTATTCAACGACTCATCAGTCAGATGTAACGGTCTAAGAAAGGAGAGCAAACTAAGAAGGAAAACCAGGAAGGCAAATAAAGCGCAACAGCAAGACAATTAGAGCGTGTCATCGATACTATGCACCGCTGTGCCATAAGCAATGGCCTCCACCATGCTACCGAGCTGGTTGACATTGGTCACCTCAAGGCGCAAACCATAGATGTGATTGTAGCCTTTGGCATGTGCCTGAGTGCGCATACGTACGATGGCCTCGCGGCGCGCGCGATCCAGCAGTGTCTCATACGTGGTTAGGTTTTTGCCAAAGATGCTCAGCACCCGCGCGACGATCATTTTAAAATAATCCTGCGCGATCACGACGCTACCGAGCACCAGCTCACCTTGCGTGTCCGCCGCCAGTTTGGGACGATAAAACCGCTCGCTTGAGACCACGATATGACCCAGCGTTTGCTCAGCTTGGCGTAGCTGCGCTAGATGCTGACGCTCATGACGGGTGCCAAAAAACCACCCCACCACAAACAATATAAGGAGCGGCGCATAGTTGATAAGCATTTGGGTGAATGACTGGTTCATGACACGTCTCTTCTTATAAAAAAGCGGATAGGCTTTTTAGGTGGTTAACCAAAAGGGTTGAAACGTGGTAAGTCATCAGCTGGCACTGCGCTTGGCTGGGTGGGCGCGGCTTGCGGCGGGCGTGATGAATCATCGTGACGATGGGAAGGCTGAGACGCTGGATCCGGCATCGGTACGGCCTTGACCGCCGTACCATAGACAAACAGCTCGGAGGCCCCTTGAGCGATACTAGAGGTCGAAAAGCGCAAGCCCACCACCGCATCTGCGCCCAGTGCTTCGGCCTTGACCACCATACGATCGATTGCCTCTTGGCGCGACTCTTCTAACAGCTCGGTATAGGCGGTCAGCTCGCCGCCGACGATGTTTTTTAGCCCAGCAAACAAGTCTTTGCCGACGTGTTTTGAGCGTACCGTACTGCCATAGACCACATCCAAACGCTCAGTGATCTGATACCCTGGTAGATGCTCAAGATTGGAGAGTTGCAAAGCCATGATATTACCTTATGCATACAAAATAACAGCGGCGACTGTCTGTTAAAACAGTTGCTACTTAAAAGAACTGACACACGGGACGATCTAGGTACGGTATCAGTCGTTGGTATGAAACAACAAAAACAGCTCGGTCAGATTGCCTTCGATACTATTGGCCATCTGTGCCAGCTTGTCTTCATCACGGCGCATGGCGGCCAGCTCAGGATCTTCATCATCGATACCACTGAGCACAATCATCGGTAGCGTCAATACCGCCACATCCTCGCTGGTTTCTTCATCTTCAAACCAATCACTGGCTTCCTCGCCATACATCGCATCGACAAAACCAATCGACCAAGCGACGATGTCTGACTCATCGGAGAAATCTACCGCCACTTCCTCATCACCAGCGTCTTCGTTGAAAGGCAACTCGATGGGTGTCTCGTTTTTTAGCTCAGCCATGATAGCGGCACGCCAGCGCTTGATACCATCGACGACGTTTTCTGGAATCTCGCTCACATGACCTTCAAAAAATGCATCCAACCAATTAGGCAGCGGGCGACCGATGACGGTAGCGGTCAAAAAACCATGGGCGGCGACACTATCGAGGACGTAGGGGTTTTCTTGGGTATCTAAGTAGTCTAGTAATTCGTCAAAGCTTAATGGATCACTCATGAGTTAAAATCCTTAAATGAGGGGTGTCAATCGCAAAACGATCGAAGATAGGCACGATGATGGAGGGGGCAAGAAAGCGACTGTTAAAAGTTACGCCCCCAAACCGTCATGATAAAAAATAAAAGCAGGCAACGCCAAATCTCAATAGAGGGATGAAGCGCTGCTGTAGAGCGGTCATTAAAAGGCTTTAGTTGACAAACATACGGCGCTAGAGCGACAAACGAATGCTGCTGACAGAAAAAAATACCGGCACTATGACGTAGCCGCTCAGATATCGTCGTCGTCCCAATCATCGTCGTCTTCATCGAAATCGTCGAGATCATCGAGATCGTCTTTTAGTTCTCTTGCCAAACGCTTTTCTTCGAGCAAGTTATCGATCAATCGACGCTTTTCGAGGCTACTTAAGCGTGTGCGCACACTTGTCTCAGCCTCTTCTACCATCTTTGCATCATCATCATCGACAAAGTCATCATCAAAATCGTCGTCAATATCAGCGTCACTCATGACAAACTCCTATCAGTTTTAGCAAAGGTATAAAAAATACATCAATATATATATGCCTTATAAAGTCTCTGTTGAGAGTTGTCAATCCTTTTTGTCAATATGGCATATTTCCCAATCGCGGCCAAATCTCTTTGCCAAGCAGTACTATAGGCAATTGTACAGACTACATCGGTACAAGACAGCGCTCTTGATGAGCACTTATGCTTAAGAAGCCTCTTGATTGTCGACCATCAATACCGCATTACGCACATCCGCCAACCGCTGAATCATCGCATCATTGCCCCCATCAAATATCGCACACTCACGCTCATAGACGGTCGTTGGGCGCATGACGCTCTGTACCTGTACATGGTGGCTGATTTGTTTGAGGCCCGCATTGGGCAATAAGATCAGCATTTGCTCTTTTTTGCCGATACCGTGCAGCAGATGCGTCATGGCTTCACTTTGTGCATCATCACTGACACCTGCTTTGGCAGGCAGCGCAAAACGTGACAGCTCGATATGCTTATCATGGATGATTTTGTTGAGCATCAAATACAGCTTGCCCAGCATCACGCCTGCCAGCGCTACTTTGGCGTGGCTGTTGTCAGCTTTGAGCAGCACGCTGGCTCCTTTATCATCAAAACTTGGCTCATTTATCATGCTGACACCGAGCAGTAGCGGCTGTTTTAGTAGCTCGGTCGTCGCTTGGTTGAGCAGCTGTGTACATAGCGCCAGATATGGTAGGCGCTGGGCGGGCGCTAGACGCTCAAGCATATTAAACTCATCATGAAAGACAATTTGTACCCTGACACTATCAAACGTACGCGTGGCTGATAGGCGTGCGCTGCCACGAGCCGCTTTGCCTATGCTTTGGTCATGGCTTGTTTCTGATGGCCTATCCTCTGTATGATGGGCTGAGTCTGCTTTAGACGTCGCATCAACATCGTCCTTCATACCAGCACTGATATCTGCATTTATATCCGCACTTATATCCAAGTCATGCTCGCTATTAGTCCGAGTATCAGCATCTGCAGACGTTGCGCCTTGCTGCCCTCTGATATAGCTATTGACTGCGCCATGAATGTTTAGCGTACGTACCGCAGCGCTGGCATCGGCGGTGGTTGTATTGTCAACTGTGCTCTGTGTCGCCTCAACGTCTGCGGCGCGGCGGTCGTCCTCATAGCTGCTACGATCATAATCGCGCTCAGCGCCTCGCTGATCGAGCTGTCTAAACTGCTCGCGGTGTAGCTCTGAGATATCACGGCTGATGGCGTTGATTTGCTCTTTGGTCGGGCGTGCAAGATAACCATAAATCAGCCATAGCAATAGATGCAGAAGCAGCATACCAATGACAAACGGCCACTGCATGGCGATAATCTCGCCCTTGCTGATATCTTTTAGCGTCAGCGCCACACTACCGATGACCGCATCGCCTTTGGTAGCGATTTGACGGATGGTATCGCCCTGCTGCATCGGTGCGTTGCCTACTGGTACCAAGATATCATCGTTGCTGTCTTTGATCAAAATACGTGTCACGTCCTGCTCACTGGTGTAGCGATTGGCGATGACACTGAGGCTGACACGGTCTTTGTTTTCTAACGACAGCCTCGCTTCATCTATCAGTTGTGCGACCATCTGTTCGCCTTTTAACGCACGACTTTTGCTCAACTGCTGGTCAGTACTGATGACCAATAGCAGTGTCTGCAAACAAAAACTAACCAGAAGAATAATGGCAAACAACCCTTGCCGCGGCGCTAAATACGTCATGATATGGTAAACTTTTTTGGATAAATGAAATTAAAAAACGAGACTGTCGCTCATTTTTTGGCTAATTTTAAAAAATCGTCGGTCTTGTCTGTTGTGCTTGCTGTCATACTTACACACAGCTGTGTTTACATACCGCTATCGCTCTTATCACACAGACCAAGCGGGCGCGCTTATCATAGCTACTATAGCACCATAATAAACCTTATAGCGTTAGCAGTTTTAGAAATTTATGTGGTCAACGCAGCCGTTTTTTGCAGACCATAATACTTTGCGCGCCATCTATAGGCGCTGACCTGTAAAACTGTTATTATTCCTAATCTTATATGAGCATACAAGGGACAATTGAGTCATGCCAAAAAATACCTCTTATTCGTTACCAAAAGACAGCAAAGCATGGCAACAAGCCGTGGATTCTGTTGCATCGCTACTACCCAATAATACGAATTTGCAAGATTTTGACGCATTGCAGTCCCTTCCTGTTTTTGCCCTTATCGTCGTCCTGCCAACTCACGTATCAGCGCTGGACATTCATCAATATGTACAGTCTTGGGTCGATGATCAGCCAAACTGGCATTTGGTCACCGTAGCTGAAGACACCGATGCCAGCTTTGTCAATATCACGGTGTCTGATACCGAGCCTACAGCAGGTGATGCGCAGCGCTTGCCATTTACCCCCGTGCAGGTCTATCGCTATTTGTTGGTGCCTGTGACCGACACCTTGATGCACCCTGCCAAAAAGACGGCAGCCGCCCACATCATCGACGATCAGCTTACCACCCGCTTACGTCACGACTTGACCAAAGCCTATAACAATACAAGCCGTACAGACAGCGGTGAGCAGCTAGATGTGGTTGATTGTCATATCCTCTCCATCGGTCATATGCTGCGTACGCACAAGCTTGCCTGCTTTGATATGGACTCGACGTTGATCGAACAAGAAGTCATCGTCGAGCTGGCCAAAACCGCTGGTATCGGCGAAAAAGTCGAAGCCATCACCGAGGCGGCAATGCGCGGAGAGATCGATTTTGATGAATCTTTTGCCCAGCGCGTGGCGCTACTCAAAGGCATCTCAACCGATGTCCTCGATGATATTTGCCGCCGTTTGACCTTATCAACAGGCGCGCGCACCACGATCAGTGCGCTCAAAGCACTGGGCTATCATACGGTACTGGTATCAGGGGGCTTTACCTATTTTGCCAACTATATCGCCGAGCAGTTAGGTATCGATGAAGTACACGCCAACGCCTTAGATATCGATGAAGGCGAAGTGACTGGTCATGTGCAGCTCCCTATCGTCAATGGTGCCAAAAAAGCCGCCATCGCCGAGCAGACCGCCGAGCGCTTAGGTATTGATATGTCACAAGTGGTCTGTGTCGGCGACGGTGCCAATGACTTACCGATGATGGCCGTTGCTGACTTGGGCGTCGCTTATCGCGCCAAACCCATCGTTCAAGCGCGTGCCGACTCTGCCATCAATGTCACAGGACTTGAGGGCGCGCTTTATGCCTTGGGTTATCCAGCGCTCACCCCGACCAAGTAATGATAAAACACACTATAGCCAATCCCCCATAAAACTGGCCGGCAAGATACTATGTACCACTGAGTACAACGTGCTACTGATATTTATTTTGTGCAGCATCTATCGGCGTAGGTACAGCACACAAAGTACATGAATACCTGTCGCGCCGTACCTGTTCTAAAGTGGAGTCACTATACGCTCACAAAAGCTAGGTTGATACCTTGTCATCGACCTAGCTTTTATGTTTATCTCGTTGCATTTTTTCTTTATTAGCTTCATTTCGCTCGATATTTTACCCCATCACGTATTTTTGTATAAAGGATGTACTCATGACGGCACCTCAATCACCGCGGCCAAGCGAGTGGTCAGCAGCGGATAACCAACCAAAATCGCTAGCAGCCACTTATATCAAGGGCATGGCGATGGGCGCCGCTGATATTGTCCCTGGCGTCTCTGGCGGCACCATTGCTTTGATTGCCGGCATCTATGAGCGCCTGATCAATGCGCTTGGCAGTATTGGCCCCAGCTTGTGGCAGGTGTTTCGCGCAGAGGGCGGTTTACGAGGTTTGCTTGCGGTCTGGCGACAAGTCGATGCTACGTTTTTGTTGTTTTTGTTGCTGGGTATTGCCAGTAGTTTTACCACATTGGCAGGTATGATCAAGCACCTTTTAGACCATCAACCGCTACTGATTTGGTCGTTCTTTTTTGGTCTGGTCGTCGCCACGGTATTTTTATTACTGACAGAGATTAAACGCTGGAGTATCGGCCGCATGCTACTGTTTTTGGTAGGGCTTATCAGCGCTGTGGTGATTAGCAGCCTACCAATCATGACCACCACGCCAAGCTTGCCTTATTTGTTTTTTGCAGGGGCAGTGGCTATTTGTGCGATGATATTGCCTGGGGTATCAGGGTCTTTTATTTTGCTGTTATTGGGCGCTTATGACGCTGTGTTAGAAGCGGTCGATACCATGAACCTTAGCATTCTTTTGACCGTGATCGCTGGTATGGCAACAGGGCTGTTGTTATTCACGCGGGCGCTCAAATGGTTACTAGCGCACTATTACCAAGCCACGCTTGCCCTACTGACCGGCTTTATCGCCGGCTCCTTGGTCAAAGTATGGCCGTGGAAGGTCGATGCGTTGGGGACGCTCGACAGCGACGCCATTTATAACGTCATGCCATGGCAGTATCCGGCAGGCGCGCAGTGGGCGACCACGATAGGGCTGATGCTACTTGGTGCTGTGTTGGTGTCCTTGCTCTCATGGTGGGGTAATCGCCACGCTTGAGGCCGGTTATCGGCTTTGTGATTGGCGCGTAACATTCTAAAAAACCAAACGTCAACGGTTGTCGCAAAGCCGCCTCTACCCTCTTTAGCTTTACTCAGTAAGCTTTCATAATAGTCGCATTGTTATAAGAAATTCACCTTATCAATAGCGAGATGAATGATGTTAATGACTGTTTTTTCCTTTATCGGTATAGATAGCTTGAGTGGTACGGCACTGTTTGCGTATGGGCTACTGGCAGGTTTGGTGCTGGCGTTGGCGTTTTCATCACAGCGCTGGCTGCTATGGTATCTGTTTGGCGGCATGGCCTATTGGCTAGCAGTCGAGGCCGTCCAAAGCCTATTGATCAGTCGCCCGGCCCTGCTAGCGCTATCAGAATGGCACAGCTATGTCATCGCCATGGGTATCAGCTGGTTGCCGCTGGCTGGCTGGGTGCTGTATCGAGCCATACGCTACGATGATGTCAGTCAGTCAGTACAGCAGCAGCGCGAGTTGCAAGCCGCACGCTATATCGAGCATACGCCAGTGTATGACGACGACTATCAGCCGCGTTTTCATTGATGATGGATAATGTTACAAGATACTAAACGCTCTCTACTTAACTACTAAAGAATTGATGGTATTTGATGGTTTATACTCTAATTATATATTTGTCGAAAAAATTCATATAAAGTACGCTATATTTTTTGTCTTATTCTTTAGGAGTTTTATGATGTTTACGCTACCTGTATTAGATATCAAGTCTGACCCGTTAGATGTATTGCTGGCAGTGATTGGCTATCGCCTTTCTATGCTGGCCGATAGTGGTAATGAAGACGTACAAAAGCTGCTTGCGGATCGTGATGTGACCATTGAGCTTGCCAGCACTGAGTCTGGTATTGCGCGTTATTATCGCTTTGATAATGGTCAGTTTAGTCAGCAAAGTGGCCATGCAGCAGAAGCCGATTTGACCATTACTTTTAAAGACTCGATGACGGGCGTAAAGCTGCTAACCAAAGGCGATTTGCCAAGCTTTATGACAGCGGTACAAGAAGGCAACTTAAGTATCGAAGGTGACTACAGCTTGATGATGTGGTTCAATAAACTTGCCAAGCACATCGTGCCTGCCATCCCAGAAGAATACAAACCTTATATCCAAAAGGCCAAGCCTTATGCTTATAAAGCGCAGCAGTTTGCCAATCATTGGATCGGTGTTGCCAAGCACAAACTGGGTAAGTAATCACCTACTTGCCAAAGTGCCCTTTATAACTCTATAGCCCTTTATAGCTCTATATTCCTTTATAATTCTATAAAGGCTAGACTTATCAAGTCGTTGTCATTGGTGTTTTGATGGTATCGATTGTCGGTACGCTTTGGCAGCATTCTGACTTTCTAAAAAGGTTGCGGTATACTATATCGCAGCCTTTTTTATCATATAAAATCATAACCTACCCTCTTCATCGTATTATAAAAGGATTTACCTTATGGCAGGATTGCTTAATATCTCAGAGCCCAGCAGCCAGCAAAACACAAAAAACAACGGCTTGGAGCCTGACTTTTTGACCGACATAAAGACCGAAGCGACGGCGCAGCCCACCTCTCATAGCAGCTATAGCCGTGATGATATCGCGCAGTTGTTTGACTTGCCATTGATGGATTTGCTGATGCAAGCACAGACTGTGCATCGTCAGCATTTTACAGCCAACGAAGTACAGATTAGCACCTTATTGTCTATCAAAACTGGCAACTGCCCTGAAGACTGTGGCTACTGCTCACAATCAGGCCATCACCGCGACACCACCAAACTGCAGGCAGAAAAACGTATCGAAGTCGATAAGGTCATCGCCGCCGCCAAGCGCGCTAAAGCCACGGGTTCGTCGCGCTTTTGTATGGGTGCGGCTTGGAAACACCCAAGCGCCAAAGACATGCCTTATGTGGTCGAGCTGATCAAAGAAGTCAAAGCATTGGGGCTTGAGACCTGCATGACCCTAGGTATGCTAAATGACCAGCAGGCCGCGCAGCTGGCTGATGCAGGGCTTGACTATTACAATCATAATCTAGATACCTCGCGGCGCTATTATGAGCAAGTGGTCAGCACCCGCAGTTATGACGAGCGCTTAGACACTCTCGCTCATGTCCGTAACTCTGGTATCAATGTCTGTAGTGGCAATATCGTAGGGATGGGTGAGAGCCGTGACGACCGTATCGACTGGGTACATGAGCTGCTAAAAATGCCCAAAGCGCCTGAGTCTATTCCGGTCAATCTATTGGTACCCATTCAAGGTACACCGATCGGTGATAAAGTTTTAGCAGAAGGCCAGCTCTCTGTGCTGGAGTGGATACGTACCATTGCGGTGACGCGTATCTGTTGTCCGACCAGCTACGTGCGCTTATCTGCTGGCCGCGAGAGCCTCTCTGATGCCGAGCAAGCTTTGGCCTTTATGGCAGGTGCCAACTCGTTTTTTTATGGTGACAAACTATTGACCACAGGTAACGCCAGTCAATCGAGTGACAATAGACTGATGCGTGAGCTCGGCCTCACTGCTCAGTTTGCCGCTCCTCGTGCGCCAAAGCAGGTGTCTGTGCTGGATGCGATGAGTGGGCATCAATCACAGGTCGTGTTGGCACAATAGCCCTTTGTATGCCATTGATTGATAGTTGCGTTGACAGTCATATTGGTAGTCACACTGGTAGTTGCGCTACTAATGAGCAATATGTGCTAAGCTTGCCGACATGATGGAGCCTACCCGACCAAACAGTAAGAGAGAGGATAATGGCAGATTATTTTAATTGGATCAAAGCGGCGCATATTATTTCTATGGTTTGCTGGTTTGCTGCGATATTTTATTTACCGCGCTTGTTCGTCTATCATGCGATGAGTGAGGACAGCATCAGCCACGAGCGTTTTGCTATCATGGAGCGCAAGCTGTATCGCGGCATCATGACGCCATCGATGATAGCGACATGGGTATTTGGCTTATGGATGTTAGGGCTGGGCTGGGAGGTTTACAAAACCCAAGGCTGGCTACATGCCAAGCTACTGTTGGTGGTACTGCTCTCAGCCTACCACGGTGCTTGCGGTTTTTATCGCAAAAAGCTGATCGACAACCCACATTACAAAACCCATAAGTTTTGGCGCTGGTTTAATGAGATACCTGTTTTTGCCTTGATATTTATCGTGATTTTGGTGGTGGTCAAACCGTTTTAAAGACAGCGACACGAGCTAGATTGATCAAACCAAAACGCCCGTCATCTCTTTAGATAACGGGCGTTTTTTGTAAAGCATGTAAGGTTGCTGTGCCTACGCCGCTTGCTGCTGCGCAAAACTCATCTTCGTCTCACTGTAGTGTTTTTATCCTGAGCCCATTTATCACGCTTAAACACTTGGGCGCATGATTTGATAGACATTGCTCAAATCATACACGCGGTAACGCGCAGGCTCTCGGCGGTTTTCGCCTGCATAGCTGAGAATCAGTGCTTGCTTGGCACGCTCATCTACCCAGCCGACAAACAAGCCACTATGCTCGACGCCATTGTAGCCGTGGTTGATATAATACAGCCAGTCACCTGCTTCTATCTGACTGCTATGAGCATAAGGCCCTTGGCGGTATGTGCCTTTGTGTACTGTATCTCGCGTCACCCCTGCTCGCTTAAACACTGCATCTAAATAATCCCAGCAGCCGCCTTGAATGATTGTACGCTCATTGAGCGCCATTTTACGTGCTGTACTAATGACTTCACGCGCCGCCATACTGCTTTGGCGCTCTGCGCTGCTCAGTATCGGTAAATATTCACTATCGACATTGTCATAGCTACCAGACAAAAACGCTGGCAGCACAGATGGCGCTTGATAGGCGCGCTCAGGATAGCGATATGCCGTGCTCCCCACTGGCGCGGTAACTGCCGTGTCGGCGCGATAGCTATCGGCGCGCTGAATACGAGAGCGCGTACTAATCTTAGCAGAAGGGACGGTTGAATATGATGGGGTATAACGGGCGCTCAGAGCTGACTGAGCTGATTTTTGCGCGATAAGCGCACTCATACTATCGGCATGAGAGGATGCCATGCCACCTACAAGCAGCAATAACACGCTACATGACGCTGTAATCGGCGACGATACAGACAGTGACATAGACGATGACAAACGCGACATGACTGACTCCTTGTCAAAGGTACCATTGACAACAAAAAAGCAAAATACCAGTTTTCAGTCTTACTTATAAACCATTTGGGCATAAATCTGCAAGCACTATAGTTCATTCACTATAAACACGATACCGGGTAACTGGTATGAGCGCATCGATTTTATTTCGAATTGACTATAGCAATAGCATCGTTTAAAGAAAGGAAATAAGGCTTAAAAAAGGTAGATAGAAAAACTAAGAGGGAGGCGGGTTGTCATTCATCTTAATATTGACATGGCGTTTGCCAAATGTCTGGCCTTGTAATATCGCTTGGGCGGCTTTGGCCTCTTGCACACTCTCAAAGCCACTGATCTGGCACTTACAGCTACCATCGACATCCGTGATCTGTAGCTGCTCACCCATCAGTGTGACATTATCACTAGCGATAAGGGTGATGTGTTGACGCTTGCCTTGATGGTCATGCACCAGCTCACCACTACGCACCCACAGCACACCACTACTGATATTTTTGCTCAAAGCTTGTTTTTGCTGCTGGCGTTTTTTATTAAAAACAAAACTACCAACGATGAGCAAAGCCAGCGCGCCAATAGCAAGGCGCTCAGGCAACAAACTCATGGCCATCGCGACCGCCACGGCACCCACGAGCAAGGCGGTGCCAAACCAAAACATACCATTGTCAGCCGCTGGCGCTTGATTTTGCAAGGTGATTTTGGCGCCGTCATCGGTCAGCTTGAGCATGTATCGTTACCTATTGCCGAGTATTTACTGCAAAATTAATGCGTTGTTAGAGGACGATAAGACCAAAAAATGTCGCTTACCAGCCCAGCGCCGTCTGCTGCATGGTAATCAGCTCCGCAATGCCTTTTTCGGCCAGCGCTAGCATATCGTCTGCTTGGGCGCGAGTAAATGGCTTTTCTTCAGCAGTGCCTTGTAGCTCAATGAACTCGCCCTTTTGGGTCATGACGACGTTTAGATCGGTATCACAGCTGGCGTCTTCTTCGTAGTTGAGGTCCAAGTACGCTTTGCCATCTTTCATACCTACAGAGACCGCCGCCACCAGGCCAATCAATGGATCGGCTTTGAGCTTTTTGGTTTTTTGTAGGCTCTCTAACGCATCGATAAGCGCGATGGCCGCTCCTGTGATACTAGCGGTACGCGTACCACCATCAGCTTGTAGTACATCACAATCAAGGTAAATGGTGTTTTCACCAAGCTTGCTAAGATCAATCATAGCACGCAGGCTACGACCGATGAGGCGCTGAATCTCTTGCGTACGACCTGACTGCTTACCGCGCGCCGCTTCGCGTTGGTTACGGGTATTGGTCGCACGTGGCAACATACCGTATTCGGCCGTGATCCACCCTTTACCCTTACCCTTTAGCCAGCGCGGTACGCCAGACTCAACACTAGCGGTACACAGGACTTTGGTATCGCCAAAGCTGACTAACACTGAGCCTTCAGCATGCTTGGTATAATGGCGCTCAAAGCTGATCGAGCGAAGTTGGTCAAGCTCACGATTGTCAATACGCATAAAAATTCCTAGTACTTGTTTTAAAGCAGTGTTGTAAAATAAGTGTTGTCAATAAAAGGTAGCACGCGCAAAGCGGCATGAACCACAAACTCTCAGCCAGCCAATGTCTGAGCCGATGCCCGTATGACGATATCCTAACGTGGCAGCGGCGCAATAGCAAGATTCACTCCAGCCATTACGCCGCTACAAAAAAGACGCTGGTGTTATTCTAGACCTTCCATCTTACGCAATTCTTTACGCAAAATCTTACCGACGTTTGACTTTGGTAATTCATCGACAAACTGTATATGACGCGGACGCTTATAGCCTGTCAGTTGTTTTTTACCAAAATCAAGCAGCTCTTGCTCGGTGACCTCGCCTTTTTTGACCACAAACAGCTTAGGCTCTTCGCCGCGCTGCTCATTTGGTATACCAATAGCGCCGCACTCTACCACAGCTGGATGCTCGCTCATGGCTTCTTCGATTTCATTTGGATAGACATTAAACCCTGACACCAAAATCATGTCTTTTTTGCGATCAACGATTTTGATAAAGCCTTTTTCGTCCATGATACCGATGTCGCCTGTTTTTAGGTATCCATTGCTGGTAAAGGTCTCGGCGGTTTCTTTTGGACGGTTTTGATAGCCGATCATCACCTGTGGGCCTTTGACACAAATCTCGCCGCGATCGCCTAATGCCACTTCGTTTTCGTCCTCATCGATGAGTATCACATCGGTGCTCGAGGCTGGAATACCAATCTTGCCAGTAAACTCAGAGATGGTCATTGGATTAAAGGCCACCACAGGCGAGGTCTCAGACAGACCATAGCCTTCAACGATAGGCAATCCTGTGATTTTATGCCACTCTTTTGCCACGCTTGGCAACACCGACATCCCGCCGCCGATAGAGGCTTTTAGATTAGAAAAGTCCAAGTCGGCAAAGCTTTCTTTGTGTACCAAGCCATTAAACAAGGTATTGACCGCTGGGATAAACGAGGGCTTGTATTTGCCCATCTCTTTAATCAAACCATCCAAATCGCGTGGGTTTGGAATCAGTAGCCCTGCATAGCCTTGGTACATGCCGTACATACCACAGACCATAAAGGAGAAGACATGATACAGCGGTAGTGCTGTCAAGATGACATCATTGGCATCGACATCATCGTCAAAGGCACTATTCATCAAGGCGCTGATCTGTAGCATATTGGCGACTAGGTTGCCATGAGAGAGCATGGCACCCTTGGCCACGCCTGTGGTGCCGCCGGTATACTGGAGCAGCGCCACATCGCTGAGGTTCATATCTGGACGCTGGTACTTGCTGGCTGATACAGCGTTTAGCGCTTGTTTAAAGCTCACACTGTCTGGCAAGCTATAGGCTGGAATCATTTTTTTGACATGGCGAGCCACAAGATTGACCACCGCGCCTTTGAGCGTGCCCAGCATATCGCCGATTTTGCACAAGATCACATGCTCGACCTGACCTTTGTCTTCGGCATCTTGATAAGTCTTAGCAAAGTTTTCGACGATAAACAGCGCTTTGGCACCGCTATCATGCAGCTGATGCGACAGCTCGCGGCTGGTATAGAGGGGATTGACATTGACCAGCACCATCCCTGCGCGAATGATACCCAAGGCCACGACAGGATACTGCAAGATATTGGGCATCATCACCCCAACCTTATCACCCTTGACCAGTCCTAGTGACTGCAAGTAGCTGGCGATTTGGCGACTGTACAAATCCAATTGCTTAAAGCTAACAGAAGCACCCATGCAGATATAGGCAGGCTTTTGCCCATAACGACTAAAATTACGCTCAAACACATCAAGTAAAGAGGTATTGTCCTCTGGCATATCGATAGTTGCTGCGATGCCATAACGCTCATAAGCACTCAACCACGGACTGTCGCTGTCTATCGTCGGCATATCGGGAAAGGCATTGTCTTGATATGCCTGCCTAGCGGTATGGCCCGTGGCAGCTTGATCCTCTGTCGTCTCTTTATTGATACTGTCGGTCATAATTTTCCCTAAATGTTGCCGTTAAAAACATAAAATAATCAAAAGCGCGTCATCATTTCTCGCCCTTTAGCCATGCATCGATTAAAAGTAATACATCGATTAAAAGCAGTGCATCGATTCAATGAAAGACATGCCCCAATAAAGCACCCTTATCTATCGCAGCAAATCTGTGGCTACAAAAGCTTATGAATAAAAAAACAAGGCAACACCATTGGGTTTATCATTCATAAGCTTTGCAAGTCACAAAGCCATACCACGTCATCGATAAGTGGCACCATGCCTTAGCCACACGCTAAGGTATACCTTACTGTCATTATGATGGTTTTGCCAAACCGCTCAAGCCAAACCAACAGATATATACAAAAATAGGTCGGTGGGCACTATAGCAGTTTTATGCAAAATTCTCTATCTGTGGCGATGATGTTGTACAGACAAAAATAGCAGAAAAGACAAAAAATGATAAAGCAGCAACCAGCGGCCTTATCATTTTTGTGTACGATGACATCTCGAGCAAAACCACTCAGACTATAGAGTCCTAGCCCTAGTGAGTCATGAATAGCTGATCAGCTCGGCTTAAGCAAGAGCCTAACCGTGGTTTTTCTCTTCAAGCTCTCGCAAGTCTTTGCGTAAGATTTTACCCACGTTTGACTTTGGTAGCTCGTCGATAAACTCTACGTAACGCGGACGCTTATAACCCGTTAGATTCTCTTTGCCATACGCGATGACTTCTTCTTCTGTCAAGCTGTCATCACTACGTACCACATAAATCTTTGGCACCTCACCGCTTTTTTCATCATCGATACCGATGACACCGCACTCTAAGATTTTTGGATGACCTGACATGGCGTCTTCTACTTCGTTTGGATAAACGTTGAAGCCTGACACCAAGATCATGTCTTTTTTGCGATCGACAATCTTAAAGTAGCCTTCTTCATCCATCACACCGATGTCACCGGTACGGAAATAACCATCCGCCGTCATCACCTCGCTCGTGGCATCATCGCGTTTCCAGTATCCTTTCATTACCTGCGGCCCGCGCACACTAATCTCACCGCGCTCACCAATCTCAACCTCATTACCCGCCTCATCCAAGATGGCCATATCCGTGGCTGGCATTGGCAGACCGATGTTGCCTGAGAACTCGCCTGTCCCTTGTGGATTTGCTGAGGCAACAGGCGAGGTCTCTGATAGACCATAGCCCTGTACAATGATATTGCCCGTGATTTGCTGCCATTTTGCCGCTGTATCCTTTAGCACAGCCATACCGCCGCCCATCGACATCTCAAGCTTGCTATGATCGAGCGCTTTGAATACCTCACTATTGGCAAGCGCATTAAACAAGGTATTTACCGCTGGGAAAAACGCAGGTGGATAATCTTTGTAGGCTTTGATTAAGCTTGCGCCATCGCGTGGGTTAGGTACCAAGAGCCCAATACAGCCGCGATAGAGGCCGTACATGCCACAAACGGTAAATGAGAAAATATGATATAGCGGTAGTGCCGTCATAATCACTGGCTGCTCATTCATTTTTTCAAACTTATCAAAAGCATCGCCTAAGTACGTGTCACACTGAATCAAGTTGGCAACCAAATTGCCATGCGTGAGCATCGCGCCTTTGGCCACGCCTGTGGTACCACCGGTATACTGTAGTACCGCGACATCATCCAAACCGATGTCATTGGGGCGCTGATAGCTGGCAGCTGAAAAGCGATTAAGCGCTTTTTTGAATTTGACGCTACCATTGATATGATAGGCTGGCACCATTTTTTTGACATGGCGCACCACCGTATTGACGATGAAGCCTTTCAGCGGGCTCATCAAGTCGCCCATCGATGTCACCACCACATGATCGACCATCTCCTTGCCGATATCTTCATAGGTTTTTGCAAAGTTTTCTAATAAAATCAGCGCCTTGGCATCAGAATCTTCTAGTTGATGGGCAAGCTCTTTGGTGGTATAAAGTGGGTTGACATTGACCAGCGTCAGACCTGCCCGCAGTACGCCCAAGACAGCAACGGGCAACTGCAGGATGTTTGGCATCATTACCGCGACTTTATCGCCTTTTTTTAGGCCGAGGGACTGTAGATAGGCGGCGACCTGCTTACTATAACGGTCTAATTCTTCGTACGAGAGTTTGACATCCATACAGACAAACGCGGTTTTGCCAGCGTGTTTGATGAAGTTTTGCTCAAGTATCTCAAGCAACGAGGTGTCGGCGGGCGGCATATTGATATCGTACTGCATGCCAAGTTTTTCGTAAGTTTTGACCCATACTTTGTCGTTACGACGAATCAAGTTACCGTGATTTTCCATAATCTTTTCTCTCCTAGTAATAGTACGCTACCGTCCACTCATACAAGTCACAGCGTGACAAACACACAAAGTCTCAAAGCACTGGCAAACCATGGTGATGGCTGTCAGGCACCGACCTTGCTGTATGGTGACAAGCAAACCCTATAGCGGTAAATAGCCCTTTGTTCATTAACATACACACTTTATAAAGACTACTCAATACAAAAGATTGCTACTTGCGTTCGCAAAGATACTTGACGCTCATTAATACCATTATTATCAATCAGTTAAGCAATAAATGACTCGCCATTTCATAGATTTTCATTTTCTTATTTATAACTAGACAAATTTCTACTTTTATACCAAATCATCCTCACTGATGCGGTTTTGCTAAAGCGTGGCGAAAACGCTGGCTTTTATGGCATGTGAAGCGAGTTGTGTTATTTTACCTTGCTTGCTTGCCTGAACAGGCACGTCACACCTTGTCGTCTATTCTGAGTTATCTCTTTTTAATTTTGCCGATATCCTTTACGATAGCACTATCTTATTTTGGCGCTGATGCGCATTATTTATACCTATTAAAACTGATAAGTGAACCTTACTTTATGTCCGATGTTATTGACCATACCGTCCCTGCCGCCCCTTCTCATGAGCCGATGGACACCCGCTCGGTAGCGGAATTCACTGAGCAGGCTTATCTCAACTACGCCATGTACGTCATCATGGATCGGGCGCTACCAAATATCGCCGATGGTCTAAAGCCCGTCCAGCGCCGTATCGTCTATGCTATGAGTGAACTTGGCCTAAAATCCTCTGCTAAAGCCAAAAAGTCTGCCCGTACCGTCGGTGATGTACTCGGTAAGTACCACCCGCATGGCGACAGTGCTTGTTATGAGGCTATGGTACTCATGGCGCAGCCGTTTAGCTATCGCTATCCGCTGATCACCGGGCAAGGCAACTGGGGCAGCCCTGATGACCCCAAATCCTTCGCCGCCATGCGCTATACCGAGGCCAAAATGTCTGCCTATGCCAACACCTTGCTGGCAGAGCTCGGCCAAGGCACGGTCGATTGGCAAGATAACTTTGATGGTACCTTACAAGAGCCTATCACCCTGCCTGCGCGCCTGCCCAATATCTTATTAAACGGCACGACAGGGATCGCCGTCGGTATGGCCACCGACATCCCGCCGCACAACCTAAATGAAGTGGTACGCGCCGCCATTCGCTTACTAAAAAATCCTGAGCTATCGGTAAAGCAGCTCACCCAATCGATACCTGCGCCTGACTTGCCCACGCCAGCTGAGATCATCACCAGCAAAAAAGACTTGCAGGCCATGTACGAAAGCGGCCGCGGCAGCTATAAAATGCGCGCGACCTACCATATCGACCCCAAAGAAAAAAACCTCGTCATCATCGATGCGCTGCCCTATCAAGTCTCAGGCAACAAAGTGCAAGAGCAAATCGCCAAACTCATGCTGGACAAAAAACTGCCATGGGTGACCGACATCCATGACGAGTCTGACCACGAAAACGCCTGCCGTATCGTGCTTGAGCTGCGCTCTACCCGCGTCGATGTCGAGCGCGTGATGAGTCACCTGTTTGCCAGTACTGACCTTGAGAGTAATTATCGCGTCAATATGAATATGATTGGCCTAAACGGTAAACCGCAGGTCAAAAACCTCAAAGAAATCCTTGAAGAGTGGCTTATCTGTCGCCGCTCGGTGGTCACGCGGCGCTTGCAGTATCGCCTCGATAAAATCGATAAACGCCTACATATCTTGGCAGGATTGCTGATCGCTTATCTACATATCGATGAGGTCATTCGTATCATCCGCGAGGAAGACGAGCCAAAGTCAGCATTGATGGAGGGTTATGATCTGACCGACATTCAAGCCAATGCCATCTTGGACATACGTTTGCGTCAGCTGGCAAGGCTTGAAGAGATTGAGCTGCGCCGCGAGCAAGATGCACTAGACGCTGAGCGCGCCACCATTCAAGAGCACTTGGACAACCCAGACAGCCTGACCAATCTGATGATTGAAGAGCTGAACGCCGATATGAAAGAACACGGCAACGAGCGCATGTCACCACTAGCAGAGCGCGAAGAAGCACAGGCGCTAAAAGAGTCGGATCTGGTACCAAGCGAGCCTATCACCGCGATACTCTCAAAAGCAGGCTGGATTCGCGCTGCGAAAGGTCATGACGTCGATGCCGCTGGCATGAGCTATCGCTCAGGAGACAGCTATCAAGCGCACGCACGCGGTAAGTCCAACGAGAGAATCTACGTACTCGATAGTACAGGGCGTAGCTATAGTGTCGACGCGCATAGCCTAGCCTCAGCGCGTGGTCAAGGCGATCCGCTGACCAGCGTACTCAAGCCGCCAGCAGGTGCCAGCTTTGAGCAGCTAATAACTGGTCGCGACGATCAGCGTATCATTCTCGCCAGCTCTAACGGCTATGGCTTTATCAATACCCTTGGCAACCTCGATAGCAATCAAAAAGCCGGTAAAAAAATCATCAATCTAGCGGCCGATAGTCGTCTGCTTCCTGTCATGCGTATCGATGCGCCAGCAGAAGTGGCGGTTCATGCTGACGGTGCAAACAGCAACGAAAACGTGGCACCTGACCATGTCGCTGTGGTAACCAATGCAGGGTATTTATTGGTATTTGCCCTTGATGACTTGCCCGAGCAAGCACGTGGTAAAGGTAATAAGCTCATTAAACTAAAAGACGGTGAAGAAGTGCTTGCTATCACGCCGCTAAGCTTGCAAGACAGCCTAGTCATCACCGCAGGCAAACGTCATGTGACGCTAAAACCCAATGATTTGGCCAACTATACGGGCACTCGTGGTAATCGCGGCGGTCAGTTGCCAAGGGGCTTTCAGAATGTGAGTTCGGTTGCGATTGGGTAATCATGGCGATACTTTGTGCTCTAGGCTCTAATAGGCACAGCCCTCCATACTGTTAATAAAAAGCCGTCTATACACAAGGTGTAGACGGCTTTTTTATACACGCTAAAACAAATGGTCAGTATAGTGAAAAGACACTACTCGGCTAAAACTTGCTAAAGTTGCTATCTCCAAACACTGCTGTCAAGAAGCTTTCAATCTGAGTGCTTGTCATCAGATAGGGATTATAGTCAGAACCTGCTGAGAAGCTTTTTAGAGCATAATCTTCATCTTCAGCGTTTGAGGTGAGATGCTTGACTAAAAATCCATTCCATTGACGCGACTCTATTTCATAGATATTCACAATATTAGGAGAAATGGCTGAGTGTTTATCAAGTATTTTTTCTAAGGCAGTATTGATAGCAGGCCTTGTCCCCTGAAAGCTTTGCACAAAATAACCTTCGCTAATGACCAAAGCTGAAACTATACGATTATCTTCAAAATATCTTCGCCAATACTCAAGTGCACGAGTCAGCTCCACGCCCGAATCTAGGCCGATATTTTTGGCGACGTATGTCATGTTAATAAGAATATGCTCGCCATTTCTTTTTTTACTTTCTGAGGTATAGTTTGTCGTCATCGGTATAAGAAACCTTATTTATTTGAAATACTTATCTAAACTAAAACACACTTTATTATAATACATAATAAAATATTTTTTTTAGGTTTTAATCGACTTTCTTTTACTTGTTATGATTTTTTAGAGTTATAGATAGCATTTCATCTTTAGCCCTGTCGCAACCCCAAAATAGGAATAACCAAGTCTTCCTCATCACTCAGATGCTGCGACAGTAAATCGGTGACATCCAGCAAGGTTTGATGCAATTGTACTGCCAGTACTTTATCCTCAACCTCACTTCTCGTCAGCGTATCGTTTTGCAGCTGCAGCTTATCGAGTAGCGCATCCAAGCGCACATGGTCGCGCCCCAATATCTCAAACCCTGCCTGTAGCTGCGGGTACATCCGAATAAATTCAGGGAAAAACCCCTCGTCCTCCACGCCATGATGCTGATGCAGCTTGAGGATATGCATATTGATACGTTTGAGTAGCTGCGAGCGATATTTTGCCCAGTCGTACTCACCAGATTGATAACCCTCACTTATCTGTGTCAAGATACGCTGGCGTTTGCGTATGTTAGTATGTACCTTTAGCCAGCCCGATGTCTTATAGGCATAATCTGCGCCAAACCATTGATCAGGCGGTAACTTATTGAATAAAAATAACCACTCCGCCTCTAGCCGACTCTCAGGATGACGCGGTGATGGAGCAAACAAATCATCGTCTAATGCTTGTGGACTAGCCTTATTATCGCTTGTGGTAGAGAAGGTCATGCAGGTGTCCTTAGGTCGTGGCTTTGGCTGATGACTGGCGCTGATAACGCTCACTCAAACGTATCACCAAGCACTTATATATTTGCTATTTTATTAAAAATAACTGCAATTACAATAGATAATATTTAGATTTTATATAGCCCGTGCCCCACTCTGACCCATTAACTCAAAAGACTTACACGGTTGTTTTTTAAACATAAAGGATGCTCATGTTTATTGTAGATAAGGCTGCGACAGCCAGTATGAACCATACATTGCCTGTGCCAAAAGTGATATTTTTTGATATCGACGATACGCTAAGCCGCAACGGTATTATTGCAGCGCACAACAAGGCTACCCTTGAGGCGCTTGCCCAAACCGGCATTAAGCTGGTGATTTCTACAGGGCGCTCTAAAGCGATATTGCCGGCTGATATTTTGGCCTTGCTCGAGGCAGAGGTTTTAGACGCCATTATCTGTATGAACGGACAGTACAGCTTTGATAATCAGGGCTTAATCAGTCACTATCCGTTGTCTGCTGAGCAGGCGGACAAAATCGTGCAGTTATGCCAAACCAGTCAGCTGATTCATAAGTTTGACTCAGCGACTCATATCGCTTGGTCGGGGGAAAATGAGCGTCTGCGTGAATTCAATGCCAAAACCCCCAACTCCATCGTCGATCCCCTCTACTATCTATCAAACCCTGTTTATCAGTGCTCGGTGTTTTTTAACAATCAATTCGATAAAATGCAGGACATCAATTTTGCACAGGACGATTTAAAGCTAGTACATTGGCATCAAATTGGTGCGGATATTTTGCCTGCCAACGCCTCAAAAGCCCGTGGCATCCTAGACGTTTGTGACTATTACGGCGTAAATGCCAGTGAGTGTATGGCGTTCGGCGATGGTATGAATGATTTGGAGATGTTTGATTTGGTCGGCTATGCGGTCGCGATGGGCGATGCCCAGCCTGCACTGATCGAGCGCGCAGATTTTGTCACGGGTACCATTGAAGAATATGGTATTCAAAAGGTGCTTGAACAATTTAAGGTGGCGTCATAAATAGAATATAGTGAGTTCAGTATAAAAACGATACAGTGGGACTGGGATAAATTTTTCGCAGCCTCTGTCGGCGCAGGCACAGCACGCAAGGAAAATTTATACCAGTTCCACGTTGACATATAATGTATCTGTTTTATTTAGAATTGACTAT
>NZ_JAGBKN010000014.1:0-72918 GCF_017498075.1 Psychrobacter halodurans | reverse complement strand
TTGTCAGTGGCAAACAGGCTAGGGCGACTTGATGATAATAAGCTACCGGTATTCGTCAGATGCTCACTATCACCGATAGCTTGCATCAGAGTTTGATCATCTGCTCTATGGGTAAAGTGGCTACCATAATTGCTTCCTGCTTGGGCTTCTAATCGATTGATAGGTTGAGCAGGGCTGTCTAATAAATAGTGGCGTGTCGGCGTCATATGATTGCGACTGTCCGTGTCAGACTGGCTATCTGTGAGCCCCGTCGCTGGCGGGAGTGCTTGTCTGCTGTATAGCGCACCTACCCAAGGCGTATCAGCGGTGATCAGTCTGAGCTGGGTTAAGTGAGTACCTGCTTTTAGATCTGAGGCATGGCGCTGCTGATGACGACGGCTGATCGTGAGTCCTGTGACATGAGCGAGGCTATTGCGTGCTAAATGCACGATATGAGTGGCGCGGTAATGCTGATTAAGATGGTTATGACCTACTAGAGTAAAAGTGTCCGCAACGTTTAAATCAGTACAGTGAGCAAGCGCATGGTAGACGCTGTAGCGACTGTGGTGACTATTTGCCATGATAGTAGCGTCATCGATAGACTCGGTATCAGTCACTGGAGCAAAGGCGGCTGGAGTGTCGATCGTAAGGGTAGACGTATTGGTTTGGCTATCTGCCTCACTATCACTGATAGCTATATTTGCTGACTGGACCGGGTGGGCCACGCTAGCGCTATTAAAGCGTTGCACCGTGACGGTACTCGGCTGGGTGATGATTTGTTCACTAAGGGCTAAGATTGGCGCGTGAGCGCGATCATGTAGCACTTGCTGATAACGTACTGAGCCGATGCTTTGACTGATACCATCTTCATCACTAGGATGAGCTGAAGTAATAATAAGGGTGGGCGGTGCGTGCTCCTCGGTTTGCGCGTGCCTGAGGTAAGCGGTGAGTCCTTGGCGTGAGAGGCGTTCGCAGATATGACTCCAGTCACTGCTTTGCCACTGGGTCATGCGTGCTGGGGTCCAACTGGCGTTTTTCTCACTACTGCTATCAGTACCACTATCATCGATCACGTCTATCTCTTGCATGGCGACGCGTTCTGTTACCATGGCTTGTACCGACAGGTCGGTATCTATCTGGCTGCGCAGATGCTGATGCAAGCGATAAGTGGCGGGCTGTGCGATGAGTCGATAGTAGCCATAGCTGCCATCATGATCGAGCTGGAAAAGGGCGGTGATATATAGATGACGATAGGCATGCCCACTTGGGGTGTCAAAGCTTAGGGTTAAAGAGCTACCAATTAAGGGAGTCAGTGGCATAAAAGGGGGGTGATTGAGCTCATGGATATAGACGTGCAGCACATAGGTGTCAATACCGTGTTGCTGGCTGTTATTGGCGTTGAGGAGTGCAAGGAGACCGGCTTCATTAGTCGTTCTAATGAGATTCTGCAGCCAATTTTTATGCTGTTTGAGTTCCTGTTTAGCGCTTGCATAAGCAGCTTGGGTATTGCCTTCACTGGCATATAGTCTATCGGCATGCATGGGTACGATAGTGTTGGTTAGGCGTAGCATGGGTACGGTGCTCCTTATCGGTTGTCCCGACTCCTATTATTCGGCCAGAGTGAATTCAATACGGCGATTGCGTCGGCGTCCCTCGTCGCTGTCATTACTAGCGATAGGATCCTTATCGCCTTTTCCCGCGGTACTCAATCTTGTGGCATCAATATTACGACCAATTAGATACTGCTTAACTGCTTCAGCACGTTCGTTTGAAAGCAATAAGTTGGCCTCTGGGTTACCTGTATTGTCAGTATGGCCAGTAATGACAACCGATTTATCACCAATACGCGTAAGCACGCCTGCCATATCATCTAAGATACCCAGCCCTAAAGGTGTCAAGTTGGCACTACCGGACTCAAACTCTACGATACGATTGCCCAAGGTGTCATCGATCAAGCGTTGCTCACCTGCTGTGACCACCAACTTATTATCAAGCTGGTAAAGATCTGTTAAGCGAGTGTGGATGCGGTTTTGGATGGCTTGTTTTTGTTCAATACTATTGACTTTGCCATGTAGGCTGATAGTAGTACCATGAATATCAATACGTCCTTGTCTGATATTCGAGATATCACTGTCGATAATGGCAGTCGCTATTTGTTGCCAATTGGTAGGGATGTTGATATTTGAGCGAACTTCTATCTCATCTCGTACAGGTTTATTTGGATATTGGGCCTTGAGTTTATCAAGCAATTGATCTTTATCGGAGCTGGTAGCAACCACACCTTTGATGACAACGGGTACCTCTACATGGTTGGTGTCAATAAAGGTGTTATCTTGAGCGGCAAAAACTGCAATACTGGCCAGTAACGCAGTTGTAAATATCATGATAGGAGCCCGGCGGGTAAGGGCGGATCGTTGCGAGAGTGCAGATATGCGCATACAAATGCCTTTTTATTTTTTATACTGATAAAACTTAGAGGTCAAAGCCATCAACTATGATGACTGCTCAAATATTATTTTGCCAAAAATATCGTCTTGAATAATTGCCTAACATCATATAAATAGGCATCATCTTGTAATAATATATTGTGAAATCGAGTCAGGCCGATATCATCATCAATAAACTGCTGTGTCCATGAGCTATCGGCGATATTGACCCAGCTTCCATGTTTTGTTGACGTACTTGTCAGTATTTGCATCAATGTAGTGGCGGCCGGTTTTGAAAAACTCATTAGGAGGTGATAATGCCCGTCACGCCAGTAAAAATAGCTGTTAAAGTACAACTGATGCGGTGCATAAAACCCATGAATGAGGTCGTGCCAAAAAGAAGCAAAATAAATGGCTTGCGTCTTGTTATCAGGCAATGACCAGTAAATAGCCTTATTTAGACCATGGAAGCCTTTGGTAAATGTGGGTAAAAATAGTAACCCTGTCGCGATGATCTGCTCAATCAAAGAGGCCTTATCAATATCTATCATCATCGCGCCTTCTTGCAATGTGGTAGAGTTAATAAAGTCGTAATAATGTGTACTGGCATTATGATCAATCGAAACAAAGCTTTGGTTGAGCGTCTCCGTTATCTGTGTGTTGTCGACCTGAGATCGTGCTTGATCTAAGGTTTGATGGATATCATGCCACATGCCCGCTGATTTTATGGGTAAGTATTGCATCCATGCTTTAGGCTTATTGAGGTGCATAAGTCCAAATCCGATGAATGGGTATTGGCGATTACTACTATCATAGCTAGATATTAGTACGCCAGTCATGATTTTGTTTTCTGCGGTATCAACATGGCTAAAGTGCAGGGCTAATGAAGTATCCATCTCATCCGCTGATTCAGATAGTGCTTGACTGACCCACTGATCAATGACATTGATCTCGCTCATGTGCGAGCGCGAACGAACAAAATCGCCACGACAAGGTAGTTTGCCAAAGTAAACCAAAGGAAGCGTATCAGGTATCATGATGTTGGCTCCTCGATGAGCGCATCGCTTGGGCGGCTGGCGCCGGTAGCGTTATCTGTGTTAGGCGGACTGAGTAAGCCGTCATCATGAGCTGTCGTGTTTTCAGCTGAGCCCTCATTGCTGCTTATCGGCGTTTGGGTGCTTTGGGGTGTAGAATGCTGGCTATCCTCATCGGTGGGTTTTGCGGTGCGAGTTACACCAATGCCAATGACTTCTTCAGGCAGTTTCATGCCAGTAAATGGGTTGTCTGATTGCCCTGAAGCGTTTGTATTCGCACTACCACTGATGATTCTAAAGCGTACCGAAACCGTCACCCCATCACCTGCCCAAGTCATCTCAAACACATCATTACCAAGCTCAGTTCTTTGTGCTGCATTAATAAAACGCTCTACGCCAAAACTACCAGCTTCTTCTAAGATCGTATAGTCCCGACCATCGTAGTCTTTGGCGCGTATGCTTGCTCCGGGTTGACTGCTTGGGTTTGGCCATACAAAGGTCGTCCATGCCTGCGTACCCATACGGTACCGTAACTGCTGACCATCTAAAACTATCGTGTACTCGGTCAGTCCACTGACAGGTAGAGGCATGATTTGAAAGGTGGTTTGCTTAGCAGTACTGTTACTATTAGAGGAGTTTGTGCGTTGGCTCCCTGTGTAATTGACAAAGTAGCGTCCAAAATCGGCAACAAACTTAGGATTTAGACCAAGTCCTGCACCATTCCAAATTTTGCTCGATATCTGATCACCGCGGCGAATAATAAAGGGAGAGAGGGTCTCATCTACAAACCTTGCTACATAGCCATCATCACCAAAAAACTGGCCAATCTCAGCAGGTGTTGCCTCTAAACTTGCGTTTTGAGTAAAAGGATACTTGCCAGCTAGGTCGTCCAAAAATGGCTTATACACTTGAGCTTGCCAAACTTTATTAATTTCAGTTTTGGTCGGTGTGAGCAGCATGTTAAACGAGCGGGTAAGCGGTTCACTTAATAAGGGCCGAATCAGTTGTTTGATTTGTGAATTGGATTGGCTCAAGATTTGTTCATCTAATATCTGTAAAGATTGAGTCAGCTCGGAGCCCTCACTACTTAGTGTTTGGGAAGCAAAGAGTAGAGCATCAGGGCCAATGTCATCACTTCTCGTGATATTGTTGAATCGTGTCCTAATTCCACCCAAGCTTGTCAAGTAGTTATCTAATAACGATAAGTCTTGGTTATCATCACGCGGCGTCACCAATGCATGTATGGCGGCAAACTCTTGTGCTATTGCTCCAGACTTTGTTGCCGTGGCAGACGCTGAGTGTGCGGCGTTATTATTTAGCATTGTCTGAGCTTGTTTTAATTCTGTAGGACTTTGACGCAATATGGTTTGTTTAAACCAATCTACAAATGATCGTTTTGACTCATCAGATTGAGCTGGGTTTTGATGGTTTGCGCTATCCCATTGCGTTTGACGATCAACAGTATCAAATAGAGTAATAAGAGGAGATTGCTTGGTATTTGATAATTGACTTAACAGCATGGCATGATCTTTGAAGTCTTTACTATCTCGTATATATACTTGAGACAAAAAACGTTTCCACTCTGCAATATATTCTTGCTTATAGCGATTGACGAGATACTGGCGGATTTGTTCAGGACTACCAGTTAGTGTCAAGTCATCTTTGCTGCTGGTTGCCAGTACCCAGTCATCTGCGACAATTTTGTTGGTTGCTGCCTTATCAATTTCATTACTAATAAACGATGACCAAGCGTTTTTGGTAAAGGTGCCTGAAATCACATAGCCCCCAAGCAATGCCTCTGTAGGGGTATTTTGAGTTATTTGAGCCACTGTCACTGAGGGAAAGCGCGATGAGGCGCGCATTTTTATCTCAGCATAAACGCGCTCGCGAGCAGGCTGTCCTTTGCTCACTTTGGTCAAAGTCGCGCGTGTATTATCAACTAGAGCCAAATCGTTTTGAATACGAGGGAAGCTGGCGTCATTAGTATGAGATAGAGTGAAAGCTAAAATACGCTCAGCTTGACGAATCATTTTATCACGTTGCATATCGGCACGATTGGCTTCTAGCCAAGTACGCCAAAACCTAGTCATTTGATCGCTGAGATGGCTGGCTTCTAAATGCTCATGATCGCTCAACATTAAGTACGCTTTTAGCGCGTTATAAGCATCTTCTACATCGGTTGGGTCTGACTGCACGTAGGTATCTATAGCGTCTTTATCATCCTCACTTGTCTGTTTGGCCTTAAGTTTTGACGCATTGGCATTCACCTGTGTCAAAAACGCTTCAATATTTTGTTTGGTCGGCGATAGTACAATAATATTAATACCGTGAAAGTACTCTGCTAGCAGTTTATGTTTGAGAGTATCGCCTTGATATAGCCCAAAACCTAACGATAATGGTCGATCTTTTTCATAAGCCTCTAGTTGTTCAATGCGGCTTTGCAAAATAGCCAATGACTCAAGTTGTGTTTGCAAATCACCATTCGTGTTGTTTTGCATGCGAGCCACTTGTTGTAAATCAGCGATAACACGCTCAGTTAATTGTTTGTTATTAGCATATGACCAAGTCCATAAGCCGGAGGCGGTACACAACAGAACGACGGCAGCAAGCGTAATGACAGCTCTATAACTGCGTTTTGTGCGATTTTTGTACTGCTTGACTAAGTGCTTGTCCTTTAAAACCACCTTTGAAAACAAATCATGTAAAAAGTAAGCGGTGTTGTCGTTTTTATGGTGGTTTTTATCACTAAGAGGCGATGTGGTGCTTGGCTGTAAATGATAGTTTTCCACCATTTGCAGCGTCATTTGACTATTGACCTGACCTTCTTGTAAGGCACTGGTAAAATAAAACCCGCGCAATATTGGCTTGAACTGAAATGGGTTGTCTTCAAACAAAGCATGCATGAGTGTTCGTATCATAGGGCGTAACGACTGAAACTCCATAGGAAATGTCATTAAGCTTGGCGATACGGTACGCTGATGGCGTAATGAAAGCTTGGTTGTGCTCAGATCTTTTAAACCATTAACCAAAATATTAAAGTGTTCTTCAAAGACATCGGTGATATTAATATTGTCGGGATCGTCTGGGTAAGGGATGGTCGCGCCCCATACTTGGTCACGCTCTGCTTGCTCATAGTCCTGAAAAAAATCACGAAAACCTGATACCAAATCCATTTTGGTAAAGACCACATAAACAGGTGCGTACACTTCTAGCTGTTCTGTTAGGTCTTGAACGCGGCTGCGCAGGTTTTTTGCCAGATCCAGTGCATAATTGGGGTCGTTTTTAGTCAGCTCGGCGATACTGACCGCGATGATAATGCCATTGATGGGTGCCTTGGGGCGGTTTTTTTTGAGTAAATTTAAAAACGATAGCCACTCTGAACGATCTTCCTCGTAAGCTGAATAACGCCCAGCCGTGTCCAACAAAATGCCTTCGGTTGAAAAAAACCAATCACAGTTTCGCGTGCCGCCGACCCCTTTTACTGATAACTGGTTGGTCTTTTCCATAAATGGAAAGTTAAGTCCGGAGTGAAGTACAGCTGAGCTTTTCCCTGCGGCAGGATTACCAATGACCATATACCAAGGTAATTCATACAAAGCCGCTTTGCCAGTTTGATCCCCCAGTTTTGATTGACGGATGGTTTTGATTGCCTCTTGTATTTGCCCGCGAAGTGCTTGTACTTCTTGAGCGTCTTCAGTCTTCGTCACAGGATGCGTGGCTGTGTCATTATCTTCAACCAAGTTTGCCAGATCGTCAGATGCCTTTTTGCGTTTTTTGTACCAATAATAAAGGCCTGCTCCTAATAGTGTACTAATGAGCAAAAGCGCCACAGTGATCAAAAAAGCCTGAAAGGGCAGATAATCGTACAACAATATAAGGGCAACAATGGCGCCTAAAAAGAGTAATACTCGAGGATCATAGATGAGGTGATAGAACCTTGAAAACATACTTGCTACCTAGTGCGTTTGTGATGCTATAAACAGAAGACTGAAATAATGTAAAGATTATGAGGGTGAGTTACGGCGAAATAGTATGCCATAGCACACAATACGGCTTATGTTTGGTCACTAAAAATAAGAAATCTGATGCGGTGTGATCAGATTGTGTGTGATTAATAAACAAAGATATTGCGATAAACGGTTTTAACCAAGGGTTAAGTGGCATATAATGCCCTAAATGATGTTCATTTACTAGCGCTTGTTGTGCTAAAAGCGCATCTGCTAACGCCATAAAGGTGCTGGTATCATAAGCTTGTGATACTGGATTTATGTCAGACATTAAAATGATATCCATATCAGTCATCACGTTCTTATCGTAATTATTTACTTCGTTGGTTGTGTTGTTTTGATTGTACTCGTCCGCTGACAACCGATGGTGTAAGAGGTACTCTCTGATGATCGCAAGGTCGTGAGCATATTTCCAAGTCTCGTTGTGGGACGGCTTTTGGACTGCTGCCTCGTTGTTTGCAGGAGTCATGGCACAATAAACAGCGTCATCGATGAGAAGCGTTTTTTGGGCGGCATTATTATAAAACATAAGTAACACACCAGCTTCTGTAGGAATGCTTGATGCATTGACTGTGTTTAGCGCTATCCAGTCCTCACTGATCTGTGAGTCTGCGATGAGCAGCATGCAGACCTTGGGAGTGTCAGACGTGGATAAGGTTGCAAGATAACTGTTGATGAAGTGATCAGGACTGCCACTACTATCGGTCAAACTGCCATCTGATTCGTGATCAGGAGTGTTGTCTTCTATGATTATGCTATCGATAGTAAAAGCTTCTGTAGGCAAGGTGAACTCGTAAAGCTGCTCGCTCAAAACGCTTTTGAGTATTGACGCATCTGCCTCTTTAGGAAGACATAAAAATACCGATAGATCGATGGAAGGCCTGCTATCAGGCAGAGCTGGCTCCGTTGCCGATGGGGTGTTTTTGACGATGTAGTGTTGCTGCCACTTTGGATGTACCTCTATTGCAGCGTTATGCTCGTTTTCAGTCGATAGTGTTGTTGATAGATGCTCTGCGATTAAAAAGATAGTCTCACTGTGAGCATGTAATAAGGCCTGCATGATGGCTTTTACTCGTAAAGTAGCATCAGATGGGACCTCGTCATCATATGTTGCTCGAATAGGATGATCAATATCAGGAATGGGTTTGGTTAATACTGGCATACCGTCGATATCAGATAGTTGGTCGCTTAAGACAGTCAGGTCTTGTTGGTCATTACTGATATCGAGCCAGTTACTGCCTTCTGGTAGGCACACGCTACTTTGAATATACAGGTGATAAGATAAAGGTGGTTGGATAGGCGGAACATTTTCTTCAGACTTATCGGCATCACTGGATGGGTTTTGAGCGCTTTTTTTCCATGTGTTGAGCGCAAAAATAAAGCCCATCAATAATACAGGCACTGCGATAAACCATAAGACAATGTTGACTATAGTTAGCTGCTGAGTGTTGTCTGAAAAATACATCCAAGCCAATAATAGATGAATGACTAGTATGGTGCCTAAAATTTGTCGACTATATTTAACGATCGTTTTTTTTATATTCATCGATTATTCTCAACTCAGCTTGTGGAACTAACGAACAACTGACAGGTATTGTTGCAGGGTATTCTATGATATTTAGAGCATCGTTGCTACAATAGCGCCCTAACTTATCCTGCAATTGTTTATTTTTTTGGTTTTTGTCATTTATATTATGGTCTACCTGATTGCTGTGTTGTTCACTGTGCTTTCTATCGTTGTGATGATCACCTTATTTGATCCGCAGCTATATAGCCGTCTTCGGTACACGCTAAAAGGTCGCGTGCGTGCTGTCTCCGGTTGTTATAGATATCCAAATTTATCGACGCTTAATAAAGCTGTAATGAGTGGCTATCGTCATATTAATAAGAATTTGACCTCCTATCGACAAAAGAGTTCAGTGATAACGCTGCTCTCATCATTGATAATTATAACGACAGCGGGCCTATGTTATTTGCTGCTAAACACCCATTCATTGGCTGTCTATCATGCTGATACTGTCGCTTCTAATGCGAATCTACAGGTTAATCAAATACTGCTGGGTGAGCGGTTGAGCCCTCCACCTCCACCACCTGAAGATTTGTTTGAACAGTTAGATGCCGAAATTGCCAGTTATCGAGCAGAACAGGTAGATATAGGTTATTGGTCCAATACTAACTCTACTATGTCACAATCTGGCTCGTCTTTACTGAGGGCAGAACCAAACATGGATATTCAGACAATGGATGACACAGCAGCCTACTCAGACGATATCTTGTCATCTCACCTTATCAATGGGCATATTAATATTAAGAATGCCGACCGCAATTGGAAAAAAATGAATTCAGACTTTGTTCAGCGGTTACTGACAGTTTACAAAGTCATGAGCGAGCAGTATGGTTACGATATGGTGCTGCTTGAGGGGTATCGCAGTCCTGCGCGTCAAGCAAGGCTACTAAAAAAAGGCAGTCATGTTACCAAAGCTGGCTCTTACAAAAGCTATCATCAGTTTGGGCTGGCAGGGGATAGCGCGTTTATCAGAAATGGAAAAATTGTCATTAGTGAAAAAGATCCTTGGGCCATGCAAGGTTATAGGCTGTACGGCGAAGTAGCGAAATCTGCTGGCTTGGTTTGGGGTGGTGACTGGAAGATGATGGACTTAGGTCATGTTGAACTACGTAAAAAAGGCGTGCTTGGTCGTCCTGATATGGCCGAGATTTTAACCCGTCAATAGCATTACGTGATTACCAGAGCAACAGTCAAGATAACTCATTGATAAAAGAAACAACCATCCATCGTTTTAACCATTAAATAACGTAGTAGGGCAGATAATTAGTATGAATCAAACAAAAAAGCTGGCAGGCGCAATCGCGATTATGAGTGCATTGTCGGGGGTAATGTTGGTCGGCTGTAGTGCCAAGCCTGAGATAACTGCTACAGGAGAGGCGCCATCAGACGGAGCATCGACATTAGCGGGTAGCTTAAAAAATATGATAGCGGACTCTGATTCTAAAGCGGAGCTAGCAGCGCTTAAGGCACAGCTAAAAATGCAGCAACAACGTCTTGAGGTTATGAGTGAAGAGCAGCAGTCTTTGCAAGAAGCGCTCAAACGTCAGCGTATTACAGTTGAGGTTCACCCACTGGCTGATGCCAATGCAGGGCGATCAAATAGCGCTACCGCAAGTACAGCGTACATTGCTTTTTTAGAAAATAAAGAGCAATTGGCAGATATAGAAACACTTGCTTCTAAAGAGTTTAGCGTTATTCCTAATCGTCAGAATAATGTAACGGTGTCTATTCCGCAGGGCATGGATTTTATTGCTATTAAGCTCAATCTAAGATACACAAAAAAGCGTTCACAGTTTGTGATCCCGTTAAGTAGTCTAGATTTTGATACCCCCCTGACTCTCAATATTGGTGCGTGTGATGTGAATATTACCTCAGGAGTCAATCCTGAGCTTGCACCTGACTTTACCCAAAAACTTAATTATTATCAGCAACCATTGGTCAGCTGTTTGTAGGAGATTGTTGTGAGCAAACATAATGTATTGTGGGGCGAGGGTTTGTTTTTACGTCCTCAGCACTTTCAAATGCAGGACAGTTATCATCATGCTCAGCGTGCGCTTACTATGTCAATTACGCACCCTTATACTTATGGTATCGTAGATATACAGATGGACGAGCAGTTATTAGACAGTAATATACTAGCGGCTGAGCATATATTCTGCATACTGCCAGATGGTACGATATATCAAGCACCGCGTACTGATTTGCTGCCAAAGCCACTTACGCTTGAAGGTCAAGACTTTGGTGATGAGCTATATGTCTATTTAAGCTTAGAGATCATACAAAACAATGGCAGTAATATCCAAAGCTCAAGTAATGACAATCCGACAAGATACAGCAAAGAGACCATTGAGGCGTCGGATTTATATACTCAGGCCGCACCCGCCATGATTGATGTGGTCAAGCTCTCACCAAGCTTGCAAATAAAAGGTACTAACCAGCCGCCAAGCCAAGACACGATCTCGCTACTGATAGCCAAGCTTGAGAGAACCACACAAGGCATGTACCAAGTGGATTCCGACTATATCGTGCCAAGTCTACATATCAAGAGCAACCCTGCTTTACTCAGTCAGCTGTATCGCTTGATGACTATGATAAACACTAAATCAACTGCCTTATATGATCACCATCGGCAGACCAGTAATGATTTGCTAGAGTTTCGTGCTGCTGATATTGCTTCTTTTTGGTTGTTGCATGCGCTCAATACATCCTACTCGCAGCTTAGCCATCTGTATAACCAGCCAAAGCTGCATCCAGAACGTCTCTATGAAGCACTGTTAAATGTGGCCAGTCAGCTTGCTACATTTAGTTCATTGTATAAAGTGAGTAGCCTACCACAATACCAGCACGATAATGCTCATGAGGCTTTTACGAGTATTATCGCGATTATCCGTGAGCTGCTAAACACCGTTATTGCCAGTAATTTTGTCTCAATTCCACTACAGCAAACCCGACCTTCTTACTATACTGGTGAGCTTAGCGGCGATAAGATCACACGCAGTGCTCAGCTTTATTTGTCAATCAGTTCCTCTATACCTATGCATGAGCTGATTAATTTGGTCCCAAGACGCTTTAAGGTTGCCACGCCTGATGCTGTAGAAAAGCGAGTCTTATCAGCATTGCCAGGATTGCCGATTTCTCATATTACTCAAGTGCCAAGTGCCATACCTGTCAGGCCAGGTTTTAGTTATTTTATGATTGAGCCATCAGGAGAGTTGTATGATGAGATGATGAAATCTGAATCGATTTGTATTTATGTGCCCAATGGTTTTGATGATCTAAAAATTGAACTGATGGCTATTATTTAGCCTAACTTTATCATTTGATAGCGCTATTATTCAGATACACTTTATAAGGCTAAAGCACTATGTCAACAAATCAATTCCCTCCAGCTGCCCCTTCTTTGCTCGACTCCGGTGAGGTTGCGTCTACTGTTTCAACAGATGGTCTAGACAAACGTCTCAGTAGTCAGTCATTAATTGATATAATGTATGACGGGTTTTACTTGGTTTTTTTGCTACGCAATCGCTATTTTAGTAACGAGCCTATAGGTTTTCGTCAAAAGATATATGATTTTTTGAACAAGTTTGAGAGTAGTGCACGAAAAAAAGGGTTTTTGTCTGAGGATATCTATGAGGCAAAATATGCGTATTGTGCTTTAATTGATGAGACCATCATGACCTCACAAGAGCCTGAGTTTCAGTCCTTGAAAGATGCGTGGGAGCTAAACCCTTTACAGTTAGATTTGTTTGGTTCGCAAGTAGCAGGTAATGAGTTTTTTGAACGCCTAGATCATCTGCGAGAGCAAGGTGAGAAAAGACTGGCGTCATTAGAGGTATATCATTATGCCATGTTGCTTGGCTTTCAAGGTAAGTATCGGTTAGAAGCCCCTGAAAAAATTCGCTATCTCATTTCTAGATTAGGCGATGAGATTGAGCATTTACGTGGTAATAAAAACGAGTTTTCTCCGTTTTGGGCGATTCCTGATCAAATCAAACATACTTTGACAAGTGAGACACCCTTATGGGTGATCGTGGCTGTCTTGGTCACATTATTGACGGCAATTTTTTCTACAATGTGGTGCTTATCCAACCAAACGACAAACAATCAAATAGTAGCCTACAGCCAAGTCATTCAAGAAAACAAAGAACAGGCACATATTTCAATATTTTTGCCATAACCTATATAGCGAAAGCCAGCTCGTTTGGTCGTTTTGAGGCAATGTGATGATATGTTGTCGCTTGACAGCTAACGTCTTGCTTTTGCGATATTTGCTGACCGCAAAAAACAATCTCTGTGTTCATGGTGCTCTGCATGTTTGAACACCGTCATAAAACTTATAAAGGACAAATTATGCACATCACGGCAAATTTCGATGCAGGTAATATCGATATTATCAATACACAAAATAAAAACGACATTCAACTGGCGATTCGACCAGACGTTGGGGGCGAGTTTTTTCAGTGGTTTAATTTTCGCCTAACAGGTCAGGCAGGTGAGCAGTACACTTTAAATATCGTCAACGCAGGGGAGGCGTCATACGTTGCAGGGTGGGGGAATTACCAAGCAGTTGCTTCCTACGATCGGGAGTATTGGTTCCGTCTGCCTACCACTTATAAAGATGGCAAGTTGACTATAGTGGCAGATTTGGAATATGACACCATTCAAGTTGCCTATTTTGCCCCATACAGTTATGAGCGTCATCAAGACCTGCTGGCGGCTGTCCAAACGCACCCATTGGTAGCGTTGGAGCATCTGGGCGAAACCCTTGATAAGCGTGATTTAACGTTAGTAAAAATCGGTAATGGTGATAGCAGTAGTGAGGTAAATAAGCGCAATATTTGGATTACCGCTCGCCAGCATCCCGGCGAGACGATGGCAGAATGGTTGGTTGAGGGGCTGATATATGCGTTGCTAGATAGCGATAATGCCACTGCCAAGCAGCTATTAGAAAAAGCTGATGTCTATATCGTACCAAATATGAACCCCGATGGTAGTGTGCGTGGGCATCTACGGACCAATGCTGCTGGTACCAACTTAAACCGCGAATGGTCTAACCCAAGCTTGGACAAAAGCCCTGAGGTCTTTTATGTAATCAATAAGATGGAGGAGACTGGCGTTGACTTGTTTTATGATGTGCACGGCGATGAAGCGTTGCCATATGTGTTTTTAGCCGGCTCACAGGGCACGCCAAGCTATAATGATCGTCTGGCACATTTGCGTGATAGATTCTCAGAGGTGTTAAAGCTTGCTTGTGCGGATTTTCAGTCTGAATATGGCTATGAGATCGACGCACCAGGTACCGCAAATATGACCGTCGCTACCAACTGGGTAGCCGAGCATTTCGATTGTCTGGCCAATACGTTGGAGATGCCATTTAAAGACAATGATAATGGCCCTGATGCAGTGACAGGCTGGTCGCCTGAGCGTTCTATGAGGCTGGGTGAGGCATCGTTGGTTGCGATGTTGGCAGTCGTCGACGATTTACGCTAGTTTTAAAGCTCTAGCCACCGATACTGTTTGAGTCATCAATACCTCTTGTTATTACCATCTAAAAATAGCGCCTACATGGGCGCTATTTTTTTGTCAAAAAAAAGAGAACAATGATAAAGCGGTAAATACTGCCCTTATCGAGATTGTTATCAAGGCTTTTTCATCGAAGTGTCATAACTGACCGATACACTGCTGAGCTACACAAGACAAGTAATTTAATAAATGACGATTAAATAGACAGTCATTTAAATAGACAGTAAGCGACTAGGTGAGTGAATATGTTAGAGCTAAGACAAGTGACAAAAAAATATGAGGACAAGGTAATATTTGAGGATCTTTCACTCAGGATAAATAAGGGTGAGATAGTGTCCATCTTAGGGCCATCTGGCTGTGGTAAGACCACTTTATTGCATATGATTTTGGGGTTGACCGACATCAATGGTGGCCGCATCGCCTATAACGGCGAGGACATTACCCGCGTCTCCATGAGGCAACGGGGCTTTAATATCGTCTTTCAGGACTATGCGTTATTTCCTAACCTGAGTGTCAAACAAAATATCGAATATGGTCTGCGTAACAATCCGAATATGAGCACACAACAAGAGGTCGATGAACTGGTCGACTTGCTCGATATCAAGGCACATCTAAATAAGCGTATTCATCAGTTATCTGGTGGTCAAAAGCAGCGTGTCGCGCTGGCACGCACGCTGGTTATGAAACCCAAAATACTGTTATTAGACGAGCCCTTATCGGCACTAGATGGCGTAATTAAGGAAACCGTCAAAGCGCGTATTCGCGAGATTGCAAAGCGCTATCAGCTGACTACCTTGATCGTCACCCATGACCCAGAAGAGGCGATGACGTTATCGGATCGTATCTTGCTGCTATCAGAAGGCAAAGTGGCGCAGTTCGCTCAGCCCACTGACATCATACATAACCCTGCCAATGATTTTGTCACCAATTTTATTCTCAATCAGCTCAATATCAAACGCCGCAATATCTTAAGCTTATTTGCCGACGGAATCTCTGAAACCGACCCGCTAAGCAAATACACGCAAACTCAAAACTATGGCCATCATGAGGCTGATATTAGCTCCCGTCCTACAGACTCTCATACTCTCACCGCTCATGATAAACAACAGTCAAAAAACGCGGTAAAAGGCTAAGCTGATAAAAGCCTGTAGTAACTGTATTGGTGACTGAAAGACTGACGATAGATGTCATTTAGTAAAAACCTGACCATTTGATTGTTTTGGACGTTTATGAAGCTGAGTAACCCACCCCAAGCAAAAGCCATTTGGCTATTTGTGACGATTTTATTCATCGTTTTTTTATTTGTACCCTTAGGTAAGATGCTGGCGCTGTCACTAAATGTCGGCGATGGTATCGGCTTGGACAATTATACCGCCATCGCAAGTAGTGAGGGCTTTCAGCAAGTGATGCTTAATAGCTTTTTTGTAGCGACGATGAGTGCGATGAGCGCCACCGTGCTTGCTTTTATCTTAGCTTATACCGTGCACTGGACCAATTTACCAAAGGGTTTTAAAAAGGCCATCAAGGTTGCCGCCTTATTGCCCATGTTGTTGCCCACGGTGACTTATGGTTTTGCTATTATTTATACCTTTGGCAAGCAAGGTCTGTTGACTCAAATACTCGGCTTTCAGTTGTTTGAACATATATATGGCTTTCAAGGAATGTGGCTTGGCTATACCATTTATACCTTACCCATCGCCTTTTTATTACTCAATAATACCTTTCAGTATTTAGACAAAAAATTCGTTATCGTCTCAGAATTAATGGGCGACTCGTCTCTGCGCCAGTTTGATATGACGGTGATTCGCCCATTGATTGGTACTTTTGCCGCGGCCATGATTCAGTGTTTCTTTTTAGCCTTTACCGACTTTGGCATTCCGGCGTCCATTGGTGGGCAATATAAAGTCATCGCTACCGAGCTTTATACCCAAATATTAGGCGCGTCGCCTTCGTTTGAAAAAGGGGCAGTGGTTGCATTATTTATGCTTATTCCATCGATATTGAGTATTGCCATACTCTGGTATGTCGCGCGTTTTAATGTGCGTTATGATTCGGTTGAAAATATCGACCTGCCTTCTTCGAAAATCAAAGACCGAGTGTTAGCGCTATTGTCGAGCGCTATCTTGTTCTGCTTACTGATGGTCTTTGCGGTGATATTTATCATTCCGTGGATCAAGACATGGCCTTATCAAATGCAGTTCAGCACAGAAACCGTCAGCAAGGTCTTAGAGTCTGCCAATCTTATGCGCGTCTACAAAAACTCGCTCATCGTCGCGGTGTTGACGGCTGTCTTTGGCACCTTAATCACTTACTTTTCAGCACTGCTGTGCGAACGCTCTGGCTTATTTAACATCGGTAAATTCAGCATCCAGAGCTCAGCATTGGTGACCAATACCGTACCAGGGATGGTGGTGGGTATTGCGTATCTTATGATGTTTTCAGGCTCTGCTGTCGCCAACACTATTTTTATTATCGTGATAAGCAACATCATTCACTACTTTGCCACCCCTTATCTGATGAGTAAAAACGCGCTGGCTAAGATGAATCTAGGCTGGGAGACGACGGCGAGTTTATTGGGTGATTCGTGGTTTGCGACGCTGCGGCGCGTGGTGATTCCCAATTCATTCTTTACCTTAATCGAGGTGGCGTCCTTCTACTTTATCAGCGCCATGGTGACGATTAGCGCGGTTATCTTTATCTCTGGTGCCAAAACCATGGTGCTTACCACCAAAATTGTAGAATTACAGCATTTTGCGCGCTTTGATGAGATTTTTATCTTATCGCTGATGATACTGCTGACCAATATCTGCGCCTTGATCCTGTTTGCCAGCATTCGTCATCTATATAGCAGACGACTCTACGGTACATCGAAAATAATCACCGAAAAAGCTGTTACCGCAAAGGCTGTTTAATCTATCGCTAGTTGTTATGTAAGCCACTTTTAATAACTAAATTCTAATAATTAAACCTTCAATAAAATATATAGGATACACGATGTTTACACTCAAAACGTTAATGGTAGGTCTCACGTGCGGCATGATTTTGACTGGCTGTAGCTCAGCCGCTTCTAAGGACAATAGCGCAGACGAAGTCATCATTTATAGTAACGCCGACGAAGAAGCGGTCGAAGTCATCCAAGCGGTATTAGATCAAGCAGGCTATGAAGGTCAATATATCTTCCAATCCTTTGGCACCGGTGAGCTGGGCGGGCGTTTATTGGCCGAAGGTAAAAACACAGAGGCAGACTTGGTCACCATGAGCTCGTTTTATTTAGAGAGCGCGCAAGCAAAGCATTCGATGTTTAAGGATGTCAGCTTTGAGGTCAACCCGCAGATTGCAGTACCTAGCTACTATGCGCCCATCTTAAGTTTTACTGGCGCGATTATTTTAAATACCAAAGAGATGGCCGCGCAAAACCTGCCTAGACCAACCAGCGCCAAAGATTTGGCAAAGTCCATTTATAAAAACAAAATTGCGATGGTTGATCCCAATGGCTCGTCGACCGGTTGGTTATTTGTGCAAAACATCACCGCCACGTATGGCATGGATGCCGAAGGACAAACACTCATGAATCGTATTCGTGACAACGCCGGACCAAATTTAGAATTATCAGGATCAGGTCCATTGAAGAAAGTCATGGCAGGTGAGGTGCCCATTGGTTTTGGTATGCGTCATCAAGCCGTCGTTAATAAAGCAGAAGGGCTACCCATTGATTATATTGATCCTAGCGAAGGCAACTATACGCTGAGTGAGTCTGTCGCTGTCATCGATAAAGGCGATAAAACCAATCCGAATGCAATGAAAATGGCTGAAATCGTCGTCAAAAATGCGCGGCCTAAGCTGCTAGAGATATACCCAAATATCATCTACGACGGCGAGACGGTGGCATCTGAGAACCAAATCAAAAATGTAAAAACCTATGCTGAGCCGCTTACCGCTGAGCTATTAGATACGCATAGAGCGTTTTTTCACGGTCAAAAGCTATAAGTTAGACGGTGCTCGCTGAATATTAACATTTGTCAAATTATTCAAAGTACAAAGTAGAGAAAGTCATGATGGAATCAATAAAAAAGCTCTCTGAGAAAAAATACGATGTGGTAATCGTCGGTGGCGGCATCATCGGTCTTGCCAGCGCTTATGCTGCGGTGAAAAAAGGGCTGAGTGTGGCACTGGTCGAGCGTGAGTCACAAAACAAAGACGCGTCGGTGCGTAACTTCGGTTTTGTCACCGTCAGTGGGCAGCAGCGCGGGACGCATTGGCAACGAGCCATGCATACGCGTGATGTCTGGGCAGATATAGCCACCAAAGCAGATATCGAGGTGGTACATCGAGGCCTGCATATGCTCATTCAGCGTCCAGAAGCGATGGACGTGGCGGAGGCGTTTTTACAGACAGAGATGGGCACGGATTGTCGGTTACTGACGCAAACTGAAATAGCTAAAAATGCCCCTTATCTGAAAGACGGCTTGGGCGTGCTGTATAGCCCTCATGAGATCAGAGTCGAGTCAAAAACCGCTATCAGTAAATTGGCCAACTGGTTACATCAAGCACACGGCGTGGATTTTTATAATAAAACCACTGTGCAATCGATTGAGCTACCTATGATTTATACCAGCCGAGGTACGTTGCAAGCAGAGCATTGCGTGGTCTGTCCCGGTGCAGATTTTCATAGCTTGTATCCTGAGACGTTAGCGCAGGCGCAGGCCAAGCTTTGCACACTCAATATGATGCGCGTCATGCCAAAAAAACCATTTAAGCTAAATGCCGCGGTGATGTCGGATTTGAGCTTGGCTCGTTATGATGGCTTTGCCCAATTACCTGAAGCAAAAGGGTTGATTGCTTTATTAGACGATGTCCAGTCAGCTGAGCGCAAAGCAGGCATCCATCTGATCGTGGTGCAATCCTCCGACGGCTCTCTCATCATTGGTGATAGCCATGACTATAGCGATAGAGAATTGCCATTTAGGGATGTGCGTCTTGATGATTTAATTATTAATGAGTTCCATCAAGTGATGGCTATTGGTGAGATTGACATCGTCCAGCATTGGCTAGGCGTCTATCCCAGCGCAGACGATGTGGTGTTTAAAGCCACTCCAGAAAAAGGCGTGGTTGTTGGCTCTGTCACTGGCGGCACTGGCGCCTCGACAGGCTTTGCATTTGGTGAAGAGTTAATTGATCTAGTATTGGAGTCAAAACAATGAGTACAGATATAAATAGTATTAAAGAGAAATTCAATCATATTAAACTATGTGTGTTTGACATGGCAGGCACCACGGTCAATGAAGACAATTTGGTGTATAAAACGGTACGTGATGCGATCAATCAAGCGCTTAGCGATGAGGATAAAACTGCTCAAGAAGTGGGTCTGGATATTTGCTTGGCCTTCGGTGCTGGCAAGGAAAAACGCCAAGCCATTACTGACATACTAAATGAATTGAATATCGCGAAAGATGATGTTGAATCACTTACCGATACCGCATTTACGATATTCAAAACCCGATTGTCAAAGGCTTATACCGCAGAGACTTTGGCGCCTTTTGAGGGTATGCTAGAGCTGTTTGATCGGCTAAAAGCAACGGGTAGAAAGGTAGTCTTAAACACCGGCTACGATGCAATTACCGCCAATAACATCTTAGCTATTTTAGGATGGTCGGTGGGTAATGAGATTGATGCGCTGGTGACCGCCGATGATGTGACTAATGGTCGTCCTGCGCCAGATATGATTATGCTGGCGATGGGCAAGTTTGGGGTAAAAGATACCCCGCAAGTACTAAAAGCGGGGGATAGCGGTATCGATATTGAAGAAGGTAAAAATGCCAATTGTGGCTTATGTATAGGCGTATTAACTGGCGCGCAAACTCGTGCCCAGCTTGAGACGTCCTCACCAGATATCGTGTTGGATAAATTGACTGATTTGGCTCAGTTACTATAATAAAGCGCGACTGTCACAAAAAATCGCTCATATTTAGCCTAACATCTAAGTAAATGCTTGAGTGAGAAATGGCCAATGAGGTGATGAGTCCAGATAAGTGGTGATATAATGCCGCCATTATCGATATTTTATAAAGAGGTTGCAGGATGGCTCGTACCGCTAGCGCATTACATATTTTAGTAAAAGACAAAGAGTTGGCCGAAAATATCATTGCCAAGCTTAAAAAAGGCGGCCAGTTTGATGTGCTGGCCAAAAAGCACTCAACCTGTCCTTCAGGCAAAAAAGGTGGCAACTTGGGTGAGTTTAAAAAAGGTCAAATGGTAGGGCCCTTTGATAAAGTGTGTTTCACTGCTGAGCTTTTTACCCCGCATTTGGTAAAAACCAAATTTGGCTGGCATGTGGTGAAAATCCTCTATAGGACATAAATGTTTTGGCTTATAGAGCATGCTGCGCTTCGCTGTTTGGCCGTTACAACAAAAGCAGACCTGCAATAGGTCTGCTTTTATCATTATAAGGTGTGTAAGGATTTAGTTGCTATACGTTTAAAACTGATAGTTAAGACCTAGTTTATACGAGCGTCCTGGCGCAGGATAGCGACCGACAGGACTGGTATCGATACCGCGGAAATAATACTGCTCATCAAATAAGTTATAGATACCAAACTGCACAGACAGCTTTTCGTTGTCGGTATCTTGCAGTGTTTTTTGTAGGCTCAAATTCCACACTTGGTAAGCAGGCGTTTCTCCAGCCGCGCCGTCTGCACTTTCTGCCACTGTGTTGGCATTGTCGGTGTAGGCTTTGTCATAGTAGACCCCAGATAAGGTGGCGCTGTAGTCTTGATAATCGTAACTGGCATGCCAGCCCAACTGGTGCGGCGAGCTGTAGGGCAGCTGATTGCCTTTATTTGCGCCTTCTTGTAGCGTGGCATCGAGATAGTTGTAGCTCAGACCGACACTTAGATTGTCGTATTTTTTCGGGGTGTAGGTGATAGCCGTCTCTATCCCTTGGTGCAGCGTCTCTCCAACATTGTCAAAGCTTTGATCGCGGCTGTTCCATTGCAGCTGGTCTTTAAAGTCTATGCGATACAGTCCCAAGTTGGCTTGCAGATTATCGGTGGTATAGCGCGTGCCGACTTCATAGTTCCATGCAAGCTCACTGCCTTCTTCTCCATTGCCGCGAATATTGGCAATTTGCGGCGTTCTAAGCGACTTTTGCGCATTGGCGTAGACCAGCCAAAGCTTGTCATCAGACTTGGTGAGCGCATATGAGGTGGTCAGCCCAGGCAGCCATTCTGTGATGGTATTGTCTGTTTGTGTGTTATTGCCAGCGTCATTAAACGTCATTTTGGCATTCTCATAACGAATGCCAGGCGTCACCTTTAGGCGCTCATCCAAAAAGCTCAGCTCATCACTTAGATACGCCGCCCATGCATCGGTCTGTAAGTTCCAGTCGCGCGGTGTGCTTGTCGTACCATCCGCCAGCTTGGTTTGGGTGAGTTTATAATCGATGTCTTCATTGACGTAGCGCACGCCACTGATGAGGTGGTGCTTGATATTGTCATCGTCGCCAAGCTTTATAGAAAACTTTGGCTCCACGCCATATACGTCAAACTCACGCGGGGAGGTGCGTAGGCTGTCTGAGGCAACCGCTGGATCTGCCCAGTGCACGCCGTCATTGTTAAATTGTGAGTTAAACCCCCATTCAAAGTTACGCGTGGCATGATGGCCAAAGGTAGTGAGGTCTAACACTGCTTCGTCACCGATATTTAAGTAGTTTTTGTACTTAGCATGCCAGCGTGTTGATTTGCCTTGATAGGCTTCAAATGGACGCTGGCTTTGCTCGACATCTTGCTCGTAGGCGGCGGGCGAGAGTGCGCCTGGCATCTCTGTATCGGCATCATAATATTGCAAAAACCCTTCAAGCTCTTGGTTTTCGTCGATATACCAAAGCGCTTTGGCCTGCAAGTTGGTGACTTCGGTGTCTGAGTGGTCTCTAAAGCTGTCACCTTTGATACCATTGGCCTCTAACTGTACGCCAAAGTCATCATTTAACCAGCGGCTATGGCGGGCATATAAGCTGGTCAATGGCTTACCGTTTTGTTCAAAGACGGTCAAATCAGTACCAATCTCAGTTTGTGTCTCATTGGCAATCGGTTTGGTGACGAGGTTAATCACGCCGCCGACATTGTTGGGGCCATATTGGGTCGCCGCGCCGCCGCGTACCACATCGATACGCTCAATATTGTCGAGGGTCGCTGGAAATATAGACTGACCCGTATGACCATAAGGTGCCAAGGTCAACGGAATGCCATCCATCAAAAACTGCGCCTGCCCACTGCGGCTGGCATGCAGACCACGTATAGAGATGTTAGGTAGCACGCCTGTGCCTGTTTCGTCATCAATCTTAGCACCTGGGATAAACTGCAATGCACCGTCAATGGAGTTGCTCACGGTTTTTTTAATAAAATCGTTATCGATCACTGTGCGATTGCCAGCAAAGGCTTTTACCTGATTGGCACTAGAATCACCAAGCGTTTCTGCTGTGACGATGATGGGCGCTGCGGTAAAAGAGGGGGTCGCAGTTTTTGTTTTGTGATTAATAGTGCTGGCTGTAGGGGAGGCATCCAAATCTGAATTTAAGTCCGAATTTACGTCTAAGTCTGTGGGCGACTCAATACTCGCCTCCTTGTCAGCAGGCGTCATCTGGGCATAACTTTGCTGATAAATACAAAGCATCGCCAAACAAAGTGCCGAACGTTTAAAAAAAATAACCATATTTATTCCAAGTAGTTAGCGTTTATTTGCAGGGATTAAGAATTGACAGTGTTGCTAAAGCGTTGCAATTATAAACAGTAATAGTTATCATTTGCAAAATTATTATCATTAATGTATGCAAAAAACCCAGATTTATTGGCAATGGTTGTTCGCTAAATTGTTGGGGTGTTTTAATAAAAGAGATTAAAGTACCAATTATTGTTTAAAGACCATTATTTTAAAAAGTATGCCCTTACACGCTGCTTGCTAGGCGTTGGCACGCTCATTCATTTTTCACACAGTCTATGGCCTATATATGACGACTAACTCCCCTAAGCGGCTCGTAATCGCAGTTCGTACGCAACCTTGGCTCACCATCACCATGACAGCAGGTTTGACGATGGCGGTCAGCGCGTCATCGCTTGCGCAAGAAACAGCCAATCTGCCAGTAGATACTGAGCCAAACCCCCAGCCCTCTGTAACGCTAGCGCCCATCATGGTCACAGCAAAAAAATATGAAGGCTACGCCGCTTATAACCCCACATCAGGCACCAAAACCAATACCGAGTGGTTGGATGTGCCGCAGTCGGTATCGGTGGTCACCAAGACCGAGCTGGAGGATAGGGGCGCGGTACGGGTTTTGGACGCGGTCAAAGGCGTTGCTGGTCTCAATAACACGCTGGGTGAGGGCAGCCGAGATGAGTTTGTGCTGCGCGGGTTTAATGGCTTAAACGATGTGTATAGCGATGGCATGCGTGATGATGGCAAACTGCAGTCCTATCGTAGCCTCGCCAATGTCGAGCGCGTCGAGGTGGTCAAAGGCCCAGCAGGCGCTTTATATGGTCGCGGCAGTGCTGGCGGCATCATCAATCTTGTCAGCAAAAAGGCAGAAGGCGATGAGTTTGATAAGGTGCAAGCGCAAGTCGGTAGCGATGGTTTGGCCGTGGCGCGTGTCGATAGCTCGCATAAGCTCTCAGATACTCTCAACGCGAGGCTCAATGCTGAGTATCGCCGTAGTGATTCTTTTGTCGATCATGTGGATTCAAACGATGTGTTTATTGCGCCGACAGTTCGCTGGCAGCCAGATGATCAGCAAACGCTAGATTTCTCTTTTGATTTTACGCGTCAGCATCTTGTGCCTTATCGCGGCGTACCCGCCAAAGATGGCAAGCCTGTTGATGTGCCTGTCCATACTTTTTATGGCAGCACCAACGATTACCAAGATTCGGACACTTGGCATGCCAAGGTCAATCACGAGTTTGCGATCAATGATGAGATGACATGGACCAATCGCGCCTCATACAGCCATATTACTTTAGAACAAAAAGGCACTCGTCAGTCGCCAGCGAATGTAACTGACAACCAAGTTGGCCGAACCGTAAATAACTTTGGTTATGACCCACGCACCAGCAAGACGGTGCAATCTGAGCTGGCTTGGAATGCCGGCAATCATGAATTGCTCTTTGGAGCCGATTATAATGATATCGACATTGACTTGACCCTTGCCACGGATAAAAATGTACCGCCCATATCTGCCACCAATCCAAGCGCTGGTGCGACACCCAACCCAGGGTTTCCTAAATTTCGCAAAAACAGCACCCAAAGTGTCGGCGTCTTTGCCCAAGATGTCTATCATATCGGCGACTGGTCGCTGGTCGGCAACGTTCGCTATGACAATATCCAGCTGGATCAACGCTTTCAAGGTCAAGACAGCGAGCTAAACGACGATAAGTTCAGCTACCGCGCAGGTATCGTCTATAACTTTACCGATGCCACATCCGCTTATGCGACCGCCGCGCGCTCGTGGCAGCTGCCTTATTCAGGTATTTATATCAATCCAAAGCTTGCCGCGCTGTATCAGACTGATCTCAAAGAGATAGGTGTTAAGACGTATCTGCACAATGACGATATCATGCTCAACGCTGCCGTCTATCAGATTGATAAAGAAGACCCAAAAACCAATGACAACCGAGAAGTGATTGATAAAGATGAGTTTCGCCATCAAGGCCTAGAGCTGGAAGCGCGCGGCAAAATTCGGGACAACTGGGATATATCGGCAGGCTATAGCTATCTGGATGCAGAAGATAAAAAGACAGGGCTGGTGCCAAACGATGTGCCAGAGCAAACCTTCTCACTATGGAGCGCCTATCAGCCCACTGACCAGTGGCGCGTGGGCGGCGGTGTCAATTATGTCAGTGATCGCTACGCGGGCGACGCCGAGGCTGTCAAGCTGGATGGCTATACCACGGTGGATTTGATGGCCGCCTATAGCGCAGGCCAGCACAATGTACAGCTCAACCTAAACAATGCGCTGGATAAAAAATATGCCTTTGGGGCGACCAATGGCAGCTCAGGCAAAAACCAAATCGGCTTTGGCGCACCCAGAACGTGGCTGTTAACGTATAACTATGAGTTTTAACGCCCAACCCATTTTATGATAGTAAGACAGGTTATTTATGAATCAACGCCCAAAGCTCACGCTTATTCTGCCTTTATTGGTCATTGTATTGATTGTCGTTGGCGGTATTGTTTTTATTATCACTCAAAAAAACAATATGACGACAACGCCATCATTGAGTACTGATAATGACACATCGGTAGCAGCCACTCAGTCAAATGTCAGTAGCAGTAATAGCAGTCGCGCCGATCATGCGGTGCAACTACTAACCGACACAGAGATCAAAGCGCGGTTGCCCAATCTAAGCGACTATCCGAGTGAGCCAAAGCGCATTGTGGTTTTGGAATACTCATTTTTAGGGGATGCGTTAGCCTTAGGTCTGATGCCGGTTGGTATCGCCGATGATAATAAACCGGACAGCATTATTCCTGAGTTTACTCAGCAGCTATCTGGCTATACCTCGGTTGGTTCGCGTTATCAGCCAAGCCTTGAGGCCATTGCGGATTTACAGCCTGATCTTATCATTGCTGATGACGAGCGTCATACCGTCATCGCAGATGAGTTAAATCATATTGCGCCATCGATCGTACTAAAGAGCCGCGGTGAGAGTTATGCAGAAAATATCCAGACGGCGCAATTGGTCGGGCATATCGTTCACCAAGATAAAAAAATGACGCAAGTTATCAATACGCATCTAAAAAAGATGGCAGATCTACAGTCGCAGTTGGCAGCCACTCCGCTTGCTAGTCACAGCGTTCAATTTGCGATTATCAGTGATAAGGGCATGTGGCTGCATGGCCCAAGATCGTATGCTGGCAGCTTGCTTAATTATCTAAATATCAAAAGTCCCATTCCAGAGCAAACGGATGAGGCGTATATCGCAACCAGTCTTGAGCAGTTAATAGCGGCCGATCCCGATTGGTTATTGATTGGGCGTTATAACGAGCACACCATTTATGATGAGTGGAAATCCTCGCCGCTGTTTCATCAGCTAACGGCGGTCAAAAACGATCAAGTCATCGAAGTCGATCCAAACTATTGGGCGCTCAATCGCAGTATGCAGTCCGCTGAGCACATGGTAGCTGAGCTGCTTGAGATTGCGTCAAGCTCAGGCAAAGAGGGTTTAAGCCCTTCTATAAAAGAGTCCAATTAATGCGCCATTACAAGACTGTCTGTTTAAAACAGGGCGGCTTTTATGGTTGAGACAAAACTGAGCCGCTCCTCTTCTAGATCGCCAAAACCCTCTATTGCAAAGCGTCCGATAACACGGGCGCTATTGTGGTGCGGATTGTTCATTATTTTGCTAATAGGCTGTTGGCAAGGGTTGACGGCGTACTCAAAGTTTGACCTATCGCTGACGGATTTATTTTCGTTATTGACGCAGCACAATACTCAAGCCTCATTAGCCGCGCAATTATTAATAGAGATTCGTCTGCCGCGTGTATTGGTAGCGATGATAGTCGGTGCCAATTTAGCGGTGGCGGGGTTACTCATGCAGGTGATGACCCGTAACTCGCTGGCCTCTCCTGCGGTATTGGGTATCAATGCTGGGGCGGCGTGTGTGGTGGCTTTATCTTCCATTGGTTTGGGGTTTAGCTTTTTAACGTCTACCTTTTTACAAGCGCTGGTCGGGTCAGTGCTCTCTTGTGCCCTTGTTGCAGGATTGGCTGGTTACTTCTCCGGTCGTCCGGTGCATCCTGTGCGTCTGATTTTGTCAGGCGTTGCTATCAATGCGCTGCTGGTCGGTATGACGCGAGCGGCGCTGATCACCACCGATGAGCAGGCGTATGGGGTGCTATATTGGCTGGCAGGCTCTATTGCCAATACGCGCTGGGAGTCTATTCCGATGCTCGCGGTGATATCGCTGCTGGCATTAGGTTATGGCTGGTGGCTGTCGCCTAAGCTAAATGTCTTGGTGCTGGGCGATGAGGTGGCAAGTAGCCTTGGGGTAAACTTGCGTGCATTGCAGTGGTCGTGCGGGGCATTGATTACCATACTCACGGCGATCAGTGTGGCAGTCGCAGGCCCCATTGCCTTTGTGGGTTTGATTATCCCGCATGTTGCCAAGCGTCTGTTGAGGTTGGTGTCCAATATGGCTTATGAGCAGCTTTTGCCCTTATGTATGCTACTTGGCAGTATCTTGATGGTATGGGCAGATGTCCTATCAAGGGCTATCGCTTATCCAGCAGAGACGCCAGTGGGGCTATTAACCGCGCTGATTGGTACGCCAGTTTTTATTGCGCTGGCATGCAGGCGACGACTTGATAGCTAATTAAGACCGTGAAATCAGGCAACCCTTTATCTAGAAATAAAAGTAAGCAATAAATGACCATGAAAACCAACGCCTCTGCATCGCTCTTACACTCATTATTTGCTCGTAAATCGGCAAGTAGAGCAGTGATACTCATTATAATGCTGCTATTGATACTAAGTATGAGCAGTGTGTTTTTTGGCGCCAGTGAATTAACGTATGGGCAAATCTGGCAGCATTTACAGCAAGGCTTTAGTGGTGACAAAGATTTTATTGTCTGGCAGCATCGTCTGCCGCGCACGCTATTGGCCATATTGGTGGGCGCAAGCCTTGGTCTATCAGGCTCATTGGTGCAAGGGGTGATCCGTAACCCGCTGGCATCCCCTGACTTGATGGGCATTAGCGCAGGCGCGGGGTTTTGCGCGACGCTTTTACTGGTGATGATTCCTGCGGCCCCTACTTGGTGGCTGTCTGTCGCAGCGCTACTTGGCGGATTATTAGCCTTTTGTATTATCATGCTATTGGCACAGATATCACAGCCTACGCCTGCGCGCTTGGCACTGATAGGTGTCGCCATTAGTGCGTTTTTAGCCAGTGGGATTAACTTTTTATTGGTGCTTTATCCTGTTGAGATTAATACTGCGATGATTTGGTTGACCGGTAGCTTGTGGGGGCGCAGCTGGCAACATATTCCGATGCTAACGATGATATTTGCCGTATTAATGGTCATCAGTATGTATCTGGCATGGCGTTTAGATGTGTTGGGACTGGGTGAGGAGACAGCCTATCATTTGGGTGTGTCCGTCAAACCGTTGGAGTTTAGCGCCTTGCTCATCGCGGTAGTGATTGCAAGCCTAGCGGTCTCGGTGGCAGGGACGGTCAGCTTTATTGGATTGCTTGCGCCGCATATCGCACGATTGCTCTTTGGGTATCAGCACCGTATCTTATTGCCAGCGTCCGCGCTAATAGGTGCCATTATATTGGTTTTGGCTGATGTATTGGCACGCAGTTTATTTGCGCCAATTGAGTTGCCAGCTGGCGTCTTGACCTCAGTGATCGGTGCGCCTTATTTTATCTTTTTGCTATCGCGCTATAAGGGGTGGTAATGCTATCGGTGAATGAACTCCAGCTTGGCTACCATGGTAGTCAACGTATTATTAAAGACTTATCACTTGAGCTGCCAGAAAATAAAGTCATCGGGCTGATTGGTCCAAATGGCTGCGGAAAATCCACGCTATTAAAAGGCTTGTGCCGCTTAATTCAACCGCAGTCAGGCAACATTTTACTTAGACAACAAAACATGGCGCAATTAAACAATCGGCAGATTGCCCGCCAGATATCGGTATTGCCGCAAGTGCAGACCAATCCTGAAGGCTTGAGTGTCAGACAGTTGGTGGAATACGGCAGGACGCCTTATGTATCGCATTGGGGCAAGCTGAGTGCGGCGGATAGCCAGATAGTAGATAGTGCCATGCATGAGATGGCGATTGATTCTTTGGCTGATATGCCCCTTGACGCCTTGTCAGGTGGTCAGCAGCAGCGCGCATGGATTGCGATGATTTTGGCGCAGGATACTGACATTATCATGCTTGATGAGCCTACTACTTATCTAGATATCTCCTATCAAATAGAGCTGATGCGGCTCATTCGAGCACTAAAAGAAAAGGGGAAAAGCATTATCGTTGTGCTGCATGACCTTAACCAAGCAGCGAGGTATTGTGATTTATTGGTGGTGTTAAAATCGGGGGAGCTGCAAATGATGGGCACGCCTTGCGAGGTGATGACAGAGGCGATGCTGGCTGAGATATTTGACGTGCAAGCCAAAGTGATTACCGATCCTGTTGCAGGCTCGCCGATGTGTGTGTATTTGTAGCAGACCAATATTATGATTAAAACGTCTTCGGGTTTAATCGGTCAATGGTTTTATTGTTTTTACGGTATCCTATTTCGCGGTATCGATGAATACCGTTAATAATACTGTAAAAAATTTCGTTTACAAGCGTATAATGCCGTAAGTTATCGGGGTCTATTGTAACTTGTCGGAGATTGAACCCCTTAGTTTTCGGGGTTTGGCGAGGATTATTGAGGGTTGTCGATAGCAATGATTGGCGCGCCCACCAAGACTCGAACTCGGATCGGTCGCTTAGGAGGCAACTGCTCTATCCTGTTGAGCTATAGGCGCGTTGTGGAGAGACATTGTAGAAAAAAGCCGCGCCAAAAGCAATGAGCAATCTACAAATAGGCAGATTATCTTTATTTGCCATTACTGAGCGCGTCGGCGACGTCTACGGGGTTTTCACCTGAGGCTTGTTTGGCGCGTGACGTTGGATTAAATAAATCATCTACGCTGTTTTTATAGCCATCGATATTATCATAATCGTATTTTTTTAATATATCCTGTCCTGCGCTCGATAGCAAAAAGTTACGAAAGCTGATGGCAATGCTATTATCGGACAAAATCACCCCATCTAAGCTTTTTTCATCTGTTAATGCATAGCTAAATGCATTTAAACTGCGCGCTTCTTGATTGTCTGTTTTGGCTTTAGTGGCACTTTGACTCATCTCTGTATCTGCCGCTTGGTCATGAGAGGCGGCACTGGCTTGCTTTTTATTAAACGCATTTTGCATCAGCGTTAGCTGGGCTTGCAAAGGCTCAAGGCGTTTGGCTGTCAAGCTGCTGTGGGCGATGATGATGTCTGTACCGATGTTTGAGGCAGGATGCTCGGCGGTCATGTCGCTATCTGCTAATTGCAAGAGCGCATGAGAGGGCACATAATTGGCCAAAACTTGTACGTGCGGATAGCGAGACTCAAAGCTGACAATCACATCATCCAAAGGCACTTGTAGGCGCTCTTCTGCTTGCACATACAAGGTGGAGGTTGATATATCGTCCTCTTCACTCTCTGCCGTTATGGCTGACGCTTCATTATTGTTTGCCATAATCGGCAAAGGGTCTATGTTTTTACGGTTACTGATCCACAGCCACGTAAAAATGGCGATAAAAACGATGAGCAGTAGTAAAGTTAGCCCAGCCAGTAGCAGCTTGTAGTCTTTCATATATGACTGCTCTTCTTATAATCGGTAGTGAATGGTCAAGGTGGTACTCAGATAACGCAAAAAATCAGACTTCGAGATCAGAGTGCGCCCTAAGAGCTGCTGCTATCAGGTTATTATCCCTAAAGCGACTGATGCAGCACTTCCTCTGCCAAATCTGCCAGCATGTTTGCAAAGATATCCGTCGTGGCAGCGGTATTTACGGCCGAATCGTTGCTGCTTGGACTGTTGGTTTTTAGGCGGCTGGGCGCGCTGGTATCATCATTTTTGCTCGCCGCTGCTGGATGATAGTGTGAAGGGGAAGTGGGTTTGTTGTCAATGGTTTTTACTTGATGAGCGGCAAGCGGCGACTCACCTGTTGATAGCTTGTCTTTGAGCCATTTAAAGCCATGTGCCTGCCACCATGCTTCAAAGCGTGGCAGTGAGCTACCGTGGACGGCGGCGGGGAGGTTTAGAGTACGAAGCTTTTGTGCCAATATCGGATCGCTGATGGCTTGATGAATGCTCAAGTAGAGTCCGCTACTATCGTCGGTATAAGGCTTTCGGTTTTGCCAGGCGTTATCGTTGATTCGCATACGTGGCAGTTGCCAAAGTTCGCCGCGATAATAAACGACGTACAGCCGTTTTTTTGGATGGACGAAAATGGCATCAATAGGGCGCAGGGGCATAGTAGTTGTTTATCTCGTTGACAAAAGAGTTAAGGTAAAAACTTAACGACATCCGTTGTCGCAGGCTGTCTTGCTGAGCAGATGATATACTGGCAAACCGCCATAAACAATGGCACACTGATCGGCAAGTGACGCATTTTGCGCTTTTTATCGTTATCAAGCTGCTTTATCATGCATTCTGATATCGACATTATGCTAGCAGAAATGTAACAAGCGAACGACCATCAAACATGAATTGATGAGTGTCGTCGGCAGCATTGCTATTATGCTCTGCACCATGACAGGCTGTGTTTGCACGTTACCGTACCTTATCGTACCTAGTATGCACCCGTCGCCTCGTTATTTTATTATCACTCCAATTAGATCGCCTTTATGTTTAAAATCATTCAGTCCCACCGTACCGAGCTGTTGGTTGAGCAGTTGTTAGTTGCCTATAAGTCCAAAAACCAACCCGTCTTTGAGAAGTTTGTGGTCATTGTGCCATCCATGGTGCTTGGTGATTGGCTAGATAAGTCTATTGCAAGTCAAGCGGGTATCAGTACCTTAGTGACGACGACGTTTTGGGGTCAGTATCAGTGGACGTTGATGCAAGATGTGTTGAGCCGTCACAATGCCTATTTGCTAGAACAAAACCCTAATGCGGGCACACTGAATGTACCTGAGGTGGCAGTGTTGTCGCCAACGGTGATGCAGTGGCGCTTGTTTGGGTATTTGACTTATTATCAAGAAGCCATTGTCGCTGATGAAAAACATCCCGTTTATCCACTGCTGGCATCTTTGATTGATGAGCCGCAAGAAGAAGTGCAGCAGGATAAGGCACAGCAAGACGCGCGCATTTGGCAGCTGGCAAGTGATTTGGCGAGGGTGTTTAACCGCTATTTAACCCACCGTGAGGACTGGCTAGATCTCTGGTCGCATGATAAACCGCTGACTGTAGAGGCGCTGATCGCTGAAAAGGATGCTCTGTCGCTGCGCTTCGATAAGTATGCGCGAGGCACGCCTGATTGGTTGGTGGCGCATTATGTAGAGCTAGAGATCGCGCAGCGTTTCTTATGGTCGCATTTGTTTGCTGATGTGCATCAGCACCGGGTGGCGCTTGAGGATACCTTTTGGTCAGCCTTAAAAGACAACAAGGCAAATGAACGCGCGCAACTGCCCAAAGTGCTGCGCATTTTTACCATTCAGCAGCTTCCACAGACCGAGCTCGACTTTTTGCAGCGCTTGTCACAATACATGGATATTACGCTACTACACTATAATCCGTCTAAGCTGTTTTGGGCGGATATCGTAGACAAGTCGTGGCTACAGCGTCAGCAGATTATCAACCCTGAAAGCGTGTTTTTGCGTGATTATGGGCACAGTTTGCTATCGCGTTTGGGCAAGCAGTCGCGCGATACTTTTGCGATGCTTGCTAATTTATCGGGTAATGAGCAGTACCAAGACGCACTCGTCGAATGGCAGGATATCTTTGATGAGGGCGATGATAGCAATAAGGGCTTGAGCGATGCGTTTGGTATTGATTTTGATGACAGTGGGCAACAAGTGCAAGACAGCCCAAGCCTATTAAAACGTTTGCAAAATGATGTATTGATGCTAGATGAGCAGTCTACCCAGCAAGCGACCGCAGCCAAAGTCTCGCAAGAAGTCAGTGAGCAAATAGAGCTGTCTTTTGATCAAGTTGATCAAAAGCCGCAAGAATCGGCGTGGTATGACGATGAAGTATTAGAAAACAAGCGCTTTGAGAAGGAGCGTTTGTGGGCGATGTCTGCACAAGACAATAGCCTAAGCATTCACTCATGCCATAGTCTACAGCGTCAGCTAGAAGTGCTGCGCATCATGATTGGGCGCTGGCTCAATGAACCATTAACACCTAATGAGAAAAAACGCCATATATCCGATATTGTCGTGTTGCTGCCCGATGTTGAGCGGCATCATGCGCTGATCAGCTCTATATTTGTCAATGGCAAAGGTCAAGATGGCCTGACGCTACCTGCTAAGGTGACGGGAGTGGTTGATGCCGATATTCGTCAACTATGGGAAGCCATTATTGGTTTTTATAAGTTATTAGGCAGTCATAGCGCCCGCTTTGAAGCGGCTGAGGTGCTTGATTGGCTGATGCTGCCACCGCTGTATGAAAACTTCGGCTTAACCCATGAGCAGATGAGCCGTGGTTGTGATCTGCTGATCGAGGCAGGCTTTATCCGCGGTTTTGATGAGTGGCATCTTAAACAAACCCTAGATAGCCACGACTATGATTACCGATTTACCTTTGCTCAAGCGCTAGATAGATTGACACTCGGTTTGGTGATGCCAGAGGCCAGTTTGAGCGATTGCTTATACCCTTTGGCACAGGAGGACTGGCCAAGCACCGCCTTGCCAGAGATGACTCTGCCGCTGCCACAAGTGAGCCTAAATGATGCGATTATCATTGAAGCGCTTTGCCGTATTTATGCAGGCTTGACTGCGCGCCGTGATGACCATACACAAAAACTCAAAGCCGAGGACTGGCTGGCGCAGATTGAGACACAAGTGATTCATCGCTACTTCGGTGATGTCGATCAAACCCGTACGATGCGCGCCATATATAACGCCATGAATGGCTTTAAATCAAGCCTGAGAGCCAATCGCCACTATCGGCAGTATGCTCGTAGCGATAGTGCCAACAGGGAGGTAGAACACAGGCTGGCAGGTGTCGAGCAGTTGCCGCTTAAGCTGAGCTTTATGCTGGACAGTATCGAGGCGGAGCTTGAGAGTCAGCAGGTCAGTGCCGAGCCGACTGGAGTGATTACTTTTGGTCGATTTGGGGCGCTCAGAAACGTGCCTTTTGATTTGGTAGTGATGCTCAATATGGATCTGTCTGAGTTCCCGGGGCGCGACCGTGATAATCGCTATGATTTGATGAAAGCTGCCAATGCTCGCCGCGGTGATAGAGTCAGTGAAGATGACGATAATGGTGCGTTCTTAGACGCACTACTGTGTGCGCGCAGTGCGTGCTGGATATTTTATAATGGTCAAAGTCTGACAGACACCCACGAGCACCTGCCTGCCAATCCAGTCAGTGAGCTGTTGCAGTTTTTGCAAGGCGAGGTGCAGTGGCAGGTCAACTCGCTTGAAGCCTTAGACACGTTAGACGCATTGCCTGAGAATGTTGATTCTACCACCGAGAGCCTTAAGCGTTATTTACCCAAATTGATTAAGCAATGGCTGGTGACCGAACATCCGGCACTGCCGTTTCACGAGAGCTTGTTTGAAACAGATAGTGAAGAAGCGAATGCTTTACTTCATCCCAACCAGAGCGAGAGCGTCGATAAAGACAAGACAGATGCGCTGGATGCTATTTTGCATACCGCCATGCGCCAAACCAAGCTTGCGCAACAACGCCAATTTCCGCCCGCACCGCTGTGGCAAGCGGTGTTTCATACCTTAAGGGATAGTGTATCTTATGAGCAGACAGAGCTGGTTGGTTTGCCGACTAAGTCCCAGTATGAAGCCATCGCTCAGCTGCTTGGACACTCTCTAGGTCAATTGGGGCAAGTAGACAATCAAACCTTAGCGGCATTGGCTGAGATGCTATCACTAGACGCAGAGTCTGGTATAGACACCATTGATATCGACGCTATGTTTGATACGGTGTTTAATATTGAAGAGATAGACGTTGAAGGCGCATTGGCCTATCAAGTGCGTCATCCTGCCAAGGCGTTTTTGCGTACGCAAAAGGTGCATGTGGTGCAGGGCGAGGAAGCGCTGGCGCAGCAAGAGCCGCTATTTTTAGATAATCTGACAACTTATCAGATCAAAGCGCATTTGCTCCATGAGCTGGCGAGCGATGCCGCTAATAACCCTGTTGATAGCGCATACAAGCAAGACCGCCCAATTTTAATGTACCAAAAAATCATGCCAGCAGGGGTGGCGCGGCAAACGACCTTGCCCAACCAGCAGCAAAAACTGCAGCAGCAATGTCAGGAGTTTAAAGAGCAGCTAGTTGCTAATGGCTTGGACAATGATTTGGATAATGCCCAGCTAGTTGATGGAAATGGTATAAGTGGTTTGCTGCTACTGACCCCAACGATCGAGCATCCCGTTCAGCTAGCGCTAGCATCTGTGCTAACTGGTGCTAGTAATGAGGCTGATGATACGCTATTACTAAAGCTATTACCTAAAGTGGTTAAAATAAAAGGCTCAGTACCAACATCAGTACCGATAGATGCTAATAATCCTCATGCTAATCTACAGGCTGGCGTATCCTATGCCGAGCAATCCCCCAAGCAGTGGTTAAACATACTGCCCAATTCTGCCAGTCCCAAGCATTTAATCAAGTTTTGGTTGTCACATCTGTATTGGCAAGTTGCCAGACGTACCACTGCTGAGCAAGTGGCTCTAAATGATGGCATGAGTATTTGGCGCTTTAATAAGCCAAGCTCACAAGTTAAAAGGTATGAAAAAATAACCGCCTTTCAGCTCAGCCCTATTGTGTATGAAGATGCCGTAGCTGAGCTGATAAAGTGGGCGATATTTGGCAAGCTAGTCGGTCAAGTGCCGATTACCTTATTGCCAGAATATGCGCTCAGTTATCTTGATAAGTGCGCAAAAGCGGCAGAGAGTAAAGACGAAAGCGGCAGTTATTGGCCAAAACGTGCAGATTTCTTAGATTGGCTAAGGCCCAATTATCCCGTAGATACGGTATACGATACCTGCTCGCAGCATGCCATTTGGCAATACGTACTGCGTGATCAGGACGCGTTTAAAGCCCTATCAGCAGCCTTAACGACGTTAGCACAGCCGCTGTATGAGCCAATGTTCACAGCGCTACAAGGTCTAGATAGTTAGCTGGCTAGTTGATTGCTTACTAGTTGTTTACTTATTATTTAACACGGTTCGTTTTTTACCCTTTGGTATGACAAATAATAAAAAGTGTACGCCCCTATGAAAGAATTTACTGCCACTACTCACACAATGGATATTTCTACCCAATCACTTGCATCCGATGCATGGCAGGATATGGATGACCGTGAGGGTACGCATGATGACATGACTAAGCCTAAGAATGAGGCAGAGGTGATACCAGCGATTGAGGTGGCATTGACAGGTCGGCATCTTATCGAAGCATCAGCCGGTACGGGTAAGACTTGGACACTTACGGGCATCGTACTGCGCTTGCTCATTGAAGCACGGCGCGCGCCAGAGCAAATCATTGCAACGACCTTTACTCGCGCTGCGGCAGCCGAGATGCGTCAGCGCATTCATGATCGTTTGGTGGATTTTTATCAACTGCTGCAATGGGTCAATAGCCTGAGTACCAACCCTGCAAATAAAGAGCATTTATATCCATCCATCCTACAAGTGACGCCAGACAGCGATAAAGATAAGGAGAATAGTCAGGTAAGTCAGCACGCAGACACGGATACGACTGCTAAAAAAGACGCTGATGAACTCAACCAAGACATTGCTTATGACTATGGTAAAGCCCATGACAAAAAAGCCGCGGCCAAAAAACGTGTACAAGCAAAACAAACTCGTGAAAAATGGCTAGTCGCGCAGGCAAAAGATGCGCGCTTAGATGACATCATGCAAGATCCTATCAATCTGCATCTGGTTGGCTACTTGCTTGATCATGTATATAGCTATCCGATGACAGAGGCGATTCGCCGCACGGCGCTGGTATTAACCACCTTGGACAAGCTGTTTGTCGGTACCCTCGATAGTTTGGCGCAAAAGTGGCTTACAGAATACAGTAGCGAGACAGGCCACCAACAAGGCATGGCCATTATTGACGACAGTAGTATCGAGCAAGTGACGGACAGTATCATTCATGATGAGCTGCGTCAGTTTCAAAGCCGACTGTACCATGAGCAGCCCAAGCTTTATGCATTGATGCATCAGCAAGGCAAGCTGACGGCGGTGGGCGACCACAAGGGCTTTGTCACGCGTTCGCTGAATTTTATCTCTGCGCCGATTGATGAGGTAAGGCTAGCAGATTTTGATTTTAGTCTATATGAGCAGCTATTGCATGAGTTTTCGACATTGGATTTGGCAGATATTCAGCCGTATTTAAACCCTGATTATCGAAAGTCTCAAGGGTTTAATGGTGGTTCCAATTTATTCAAGCAATTTGATGCCATTATTGAGGTGCATCAAAAAATAGCGGAACATCAGCTGGCGTTTACCAGTTATTTAAATGAACGTGAAAATAAGATTCTTACCTCATTGCAGGATTCTAGATATCCCAATGAAGAAGGTAAAATTAAGAATTTTAATAAGAATAGAGAAAAAGAGCATGAAGCGTTTTTCGCATTAGACACCATTAGCAAGCTCATGGCTATCTTAGATATGGTTGACGGTTTAAATCAGCATATTGTGATGTTGCTGGCCGATCTCAATCGCCATATCGTGCTGGCGGTGCGTGACAGACTGCCGGTTATCTTAGAAGAGCGCGGTGAGACCACCTTTAGCTTGCAGATGGTACGGTTAAACCAAGCATTGACCGGTCGGCAAGGAGAGAAGCTGGCGCGTTATATTCGTCATCACTATCCCGTGGCATTGATTGATGAGTCGCAAGACATCAATGGCGAGCAAGCCATTATGATTGAAAGCATCTATCTGCCGAAGCGTAAACCGTCGGCCAATGATAAGCATGCTGCTAGCAATAAAGCCAACCATGAGTTTTTGCTATTGGTAGGTGATCCTAAGCAGGCCATTTATGGCTTTCGCGGCGGTGATGTCGCCAACTATAACTATATGAAAGCCCAGTTTGACAAAAGCAGCCTATGGACGCTCGATGTTAATCGTCGTTCAAACGCCAGTGTGATTAATGCCCTAAACTGTTGGTTCGGTATGCCTGCGCCAGTGACTCAAGAGAATAGGCTGGCACAGTTAGGTAGTGGTATTTATTACCAGCACATTAAAGCTGAAAAGCAAGAAAACCAGCTGTCTTGGTTTCGTCAGCCAGACATGCCAAACAGCGACCTAAATAGCGATTCGGTAGATGACTTAGTAAATGACGTGCTCTCTGCTCAGCCCGTAAGTGTATTGCACCTGCCTTATGATAAAACGCTTGAGTACGACGAGTTTGAGATCACAGCGCGTCATATTGCCACCTTGCTCAGCAGTGGTCAGACACTTAAAGGTAAGCCTATTCAACCGAGCGATATCGGCGTGCTGGCACGTGCCAAAAAAGACTTAAAGCAAGTCGAAGACGAGCTTGTCAAGCTTGGTGTGCCGACTCTAGCCACCAGTGATGTCAGTATCTTTGAAACTATCATGGCAGAGGATGTGGCAGCGCTGCTAAGTGCCATGCTATACCCGTATCGTCACGATATGATCAATCGGGTGCTGACCAGTCATTTATATGGCCTGAGCATCAGGGATGTCAAAGCCATGATGACGAACCATGAGTCAGGGGTTATAGATTTAAATAGCGCTAATATACAAGCCATTGATAATAAGAAAAGCTATCAAGACTTTATTAGCTATTTAAAAGAAGGCGCCCAGCGTTGGCAGCACTTTGGCATATTATCGGCCATGCATTACTTGTTGGACAAAAGCCCTGTACAGCCACAAGGCGTGTGGCAAGCATTAGCCGCGCATCCAGAAGGCGCACGTCATATCATGGATTTGCGCCATGTGATGGATATCTTGGCGCAGTATGGTATCGGCATGGGTGAGTATGAGCTGCTAGCGTGGTTTAGACAAAACATAGATAGCGCGCCGAGCAGTGATTGGGCTAAGCAATATCCGCTACCGACAGAGTCTGGCGTGCAGCTAATGACCATTCATAAGTCTAAAGGACTAGAGTTTCCCATTGTCTATGTGCTGGGTATGGACGATGCCAGTAGAAAATCAGGTAATAAAGAAGACTATGGATTGTATCTCTATAATGCGCAACAAAACCCTAGCCAGCAATATGCTACTCAACAAGATGCTGTTCAACAAAGTCAGTCAGCGTTGGCGCAGCAATCGACAGGCAATCAGCGCCGATTCTCACCAGTGCAAGACTCTGCGACCACAGACGGCTACTATACCGATATTGAGACGCAGGAGGGCTTTGATGAGCTGCGCCGGCTTGGTTATGTCGCCTTTACGCGCGCCAGTGAACAGCTTTATGTGGTATTAAAAGATGCTTATAGAAATACTGATTGCAACTTCAGGCCAGTGTGTTATTGGTTTGACTCCGAGGAGGCCAAGTTTGAATTGCCAGATAGGCTTAAAGGCACCATAGGCATGATTAGAGGGCATAAGATCGATGCGTTTTATCGCGATAACTGCGCGACAGCAATAAGCTCATTAACGAATAATGGCGCGCTTGCCACGACTAAGCCCAAAACCGAGCCTATTAAGTATGATGATTTTTCAGAGGTTATGAAAATCAATTATTTTTATGGTTGGGCCAAGACCAGTTTTACCGCTTTAGCACGTCAGCTAGATGAGTCGGCGCAGACAATGGCTGTGATGGATGAGCGTATAGATGATGCGGTAGATATTGATGTTGATATCAATATCACCGAAACGTCAGTTTCACCGTCACTGGGTGGTCATGAACCAGATAGTCATGAGTCTGCCGCGCAAGTCGATCAGGCAAGTCTCAAGTTAGAGGATGATATTCGTTTTACCTTTGTCAAAGGTGCCAATGCGGGTACGTTTTTGCATGAGATATTTGAAAAAATTGATTTTAGCAATAAATCGCAGTGGCCACAGGTTATCGATAGGGCTGTCAGTAGCTATCAGCTGCCGCTGGTGTATAGCAGTGCTGAGGCCCAAAGCCGTCGCCTACAAGCAAAGACGCAAGACAAAGGTGGTAGTGCGTCATTAAATACTGATTTATTGGATTCGGAGGCGATCGATGTTAGTAAGCATGAAGCGCTCATTGACTGGATAGAAGAGGTGCTGCATACGCCGCTCTTAGCGTCTGATCAGCCGTTACACGCTATTGATGCAGGTCATAGGTTTGCCGAATTAGAGTTCAATATGGGGCTATCAGAGCGTTTTAAAGCACAGAATATCAATCAGCTCTTTGAGAAACACCTACCAGATGAGACCGACAAACACATCAATCTGGTTCCGCAAAACAAAGCGCATTTATATCGTTATTTACGTGGTGAAATCGATTTGGTGTATGAGCATGCTGGCAAGTATTATGTCGTCGATTATAAAAGTAACTTTTTAGGAAATAGCCTAAGTGATTATGACGAAACCACGCTCAAGCGAGCAATGTCGAAAGCAGGGTATTGGTTACAAGCCGCCATTTATCAAGTGGCATTGCATCGGTTTTTGTCGATGCGAATTGCTGATTATATAGGCAATGAAGCTAAGTATTTGGGCGCGGTGGAGTATGTCTTTTTACGAGGCGTATATGATCCAGCTGCCCCATTAGCTATTGAAGCAGAAGATGTTAATACCCTTGACGGAAGCAACTCAATGCATAGTAATTCAATGAAGCATAAATCAATAAGTAGTGCCCGCTACGGATTGGTGACTTGGGACATACCCATTGATTTTATTAAAGCCCTAGATGCATTGTTTGGCCTGCCCAGTTAGCAGGCTATACAACATGCATGAAATCACGAATTTGATGCAATAAATTACTATAGCGATTAATTCTATAAATATAGAGAAGAACAGACCATGAGTAATAGTCTATGAAGAATAATAAGAGTAGCGCTGCTATTAGCTTACAAGAAAGTTGGGCCAGCAACATCAGTGACTATATTTTGCTACGTCGTCAGCAAACGCAGGTGGCCTATAGCAAGGCCGATGCAACGGCTAAGGACAGTAGTGCAAAAGTAGACTCAGCATCAGATAACGGCTTATTTACCGCTCTATTTACTATGTTGGCTGCGCATTTAGAAGAGGGGCATACTGTACTCACCATTCAGGAAACTGAGAATGAAGCGCCGCATAGTGGTCAGATTGGTGGCGAGACAGTGACACTATATGCGTGGCAACAGCAGCTGTTAGAGATGCTAGCAATGCCGCTTATTGCCTTGATTGACACTCAAATAGCGGTTCAATCAGAGGTTGATATTACGGCTGAGGCATCAATATTTGTGTTGCTGGAGAATTTGTTTGCTAAGCAAGACCAGCTATGGGCGCAGCTGGCACTTAGCAATCATGAAAAAGAGATGTTGGTTAAAAGGTTTCATGCAGCAGCGGCACTCTACCAGTTATTGAAAAATAGTAACTTAACGTTTTTTTCTAAGTTAATCGATGAGCACACTTTGTTCGCTGACGTTAATGCTAACGCAAACCATAATGAAAATAAAAATAGCCTAAGCAAAAGTAATCAACCTATCGTTTATCAGCACATTAACAACAAAGAGGCTGATAAACACAACGCAGCAATCACGTTTTGGTTACACCGAGCGTGGCAAGCAGAATTTAACTTAGCGGCGCGCATCAATACTATTTTAGACCAACAAGTAACGCCGCTTGAGATAGCAATACCTGACAACCTTCACGAAAATCAGATAAAGGCGATTGATATTGCCAATAAAAATGCCTTTAGTATCATTACAGGTGGCCCAGGCACGGGCAAGACTTACACCGTGGCGCAGCTGGTGATGGCATTGCAGCAAGCGACAGAGGGTAGGGGAGCGGCACATGAAAAAATCAAGTTTAGTACAGACAGTGCTAGCCTAGCGTTAGCCGCGCCAACGGGTAAAGCGGCACAGCGTATGCAAGAGTCTTTGCAAGCCGCGTTAGACGCCGCGAACGTCGAGCTACAATTACAAGAAGCCAAAACTATTCATCGCTTGCTGGGCATTGGACGTACGGGCAGACCGCGTTATGATGCCAATAATCCACTGGGCGAAGATATCATTATCGTCGATGAAGCATCGATGCTAGGGGTAGAGCTGGCAAATCACCTTGTCAGTGCAGTAAAGCCTGGGGCGCGACTGATATTGTTGGGTGATGCCAACCAGTTGGCTGCGGTAGATGCAGGGGCAGTATTGGCTGACTTGTGCCGTATTCCGCGCTTGCAGGCGATTCATGCGGAGCTCACAGAGAGTCGCCGATTTACCGCTGACTCTGGTATCGGTAAACTTGCTTATCAAATAAACAAAATAGAGACGGATACGCAGGCTATTTGGCAGTTGCTAAAACATGATGAGGCGCTGGGCTTTGAGTATATAAACAATATCAATAGCTTACCAAATTCATTAGCTAAAGACATTGCTATAATAAATAGCCTAAGCAATAAAGAAAAAATCTCGAAAACAGCTAAGCATTACAACCCATATTTAAATAAAATCAAAACTCTCCTGCAAAACCCAATAGAAAAATCCGTGCCAAAAGCAGTCAAAGCAACTATTAGCTCACTAATGAAAACCTTCAATCAGTTTCGCATACTAACTGCTGGCCACAATGGTGAGTGGGGCGATCACTACATCAATAACTACTTTACCCAGTGGCATCTTGATGAGCTAAAGCTGCCTCTAGGTCAAAACACTTGGTTTCATGGGCGCCCTGTCATGATTCTACAAAACAACTACGAGCTAGGGTTGTTTAATGGCGATATTGGTTTTTGTTTACAGACTGGCGATAATCGCAGCCGACTTGAGGTGTTTTTTGAAAATAAGGAGCAGGGGATTGATGTTAACTTGCTCAATGAAGAGGTTATCGCCACCGCTTATGCGATGACCATTCATAAATCACAAGGATCAGAGTTTGATCATGTAGTCATTACTTTTGACAATAGTAATGCAAGACTGCTGAGTAAAGAGCTGATTTACACCGCTGTGACACGTGCCAAAAAGCAAGTAACCATATACAGTACAAAACACGCACTAGAAAAAGCTGTTCAAACGCCCACTGAGCGCCATACAGGGTTAGCCTTACAGTTTTAGAGTCACTACTAACCTGTAAGCAAAAAAAAGCATCCGATTAGGATGCTTTTAAAAATGCCCGCTTAAATAAAGCGCTTACGCTTCTTCTTTAATGGCATAAATACCTGGCAGATGACGTAGATAACCATGGAAATCCATGCCACAGCCATAGACATAACGGTCTGCAACGTTGATACCGACAAAATCTACATCAAAGTCAGCAACTTTGCGATCATGTTCTTTATTTAGCAGCACGCAGCATTCGATAGACAGCGGTTTTTCTTTACCAAGTTGTTCTACGATGGCTTTTAGGGTGATGCCTTCGTCAAAAATATCATCGATCAGCAGTACGTGCTCACCTTCGATACTGACATCAGGCTTAAATTTCCAGTCTAGCTCATTGGTACCTTCGTTATCACGGTAGCGTGAGGCATGGATATAATGCATACGATGATAAAAAGTCAAATGGGTCAGTAGTTGACCAGCTGGAATCAATCCGCCGTTCATCACGACCATGACGATAGGATTTAGGCCAGCGTAGTGCAGGTTGAGCTGAGCGGCCAGACGCTCATAAGCTGCGGCAACTTCGATACTGCTAATAAGGCACTCTGAGTTGCGTAGGGTTTTTTCGATTTCTTGGTTACTAATTTGGGTCATGGGTTGCGCCTTTGATAAAAGTGCCGCCTATTTTAGCAAATTTTACTAAATTTGCCCAACACTACAGCCTTAATAAAAATATAATATTCGCTATTCTGGCTTTTTTACGATAAAGGGACGGTAATAATTGGCCAAACGGTTTAAGGAAGTATCTGGCAAGTCGGGCAATAGCTTGTTTAATGCCATAGACATGCCTTTGTCGATGGCCGCTTTGGCAACGGGCACAGATTTGCGTTTGATCATGCCAAGCTTTAAGGTTTCAGCATAGCGGCTGACAAAGTGTGTCAACGTCTCCTCGTTCATGGTTTCAAGCGCGGTCTTAAAGGTTTTCATATCTGTATGCTCAGGCGTAATCGCTGCAAAGCCTTTGTCGATGGTCATGGCATCTTTGTCAGACAGCTGAAAACCAATGCGCTTGATACCATCATTATCGATAAACGTCGCTCGATCTCTTAAGAAATGAAAGCTGGGTAGCACTTCTTCGTTGTTTTCTTTACCCAGTAGGATATTTAATAGCGTGTCCGTCGCTTTTTCAACGGTGCCGATCACTTTGCGCATGGCTGCTTGACGCTCAGGGTTTGGAATAGTGTCCACTAAGCCGACGAGTAGGTTGTCAATCAGGTCACGCGCGGTTTGGTGAGTCAATGCGTCGCGATAAGGGTAGTAATCTACTGACTCATTTGATTCAACCACTTGCTCTGCTTCAGTAATAAGCGCTTTTAATTTTTCTGAAGGAACGAATCCAAAATAGTGTGTCATGCTAACTCCTTTATTTGTTGTTTTTAACGTCTTACTACTGTTGTAGCCTTTGTAACCTTAAATAAATCAGTTACTATCTAAGGCATGTCTTCTATCAAAACATACAGGAAGTGAAGACATACTTATAGATAGATAAAGAAAAATTCATCAAAATTTTTATTCATTTATCGAGCGTCTTAATCTTAAAATACCATATGAAAAATCGGTGATTGCAACCAGTAATCAGCTGCTATTTCTTTGATAGCAATGTTCTGAGGCTTTCATCGCTCACTAATTTAGCATACTTTTTGGATTTTGATTTAAAAAGCTTGAACTCATAAGGCTATCTAATACTTGTCTAGGGAGAGATAAGATGAATAGTGCTATTGTACTGCTAATCGCAGTTGCCGCCATGCTCTGCGGTTATGTGTTTTATTCAAAATTTATCGCCACAAAAATTCTGGCATTGGACAACAGTCGTCCCACGCCAGCTCATACCATGAAAGATGGGATTGATTACGTCCCTACCAATAAGTATGTATTGTGGGGCCATCATTTTACCTCAGTGGCAGGGGCGGCACCGATCATCGGTCCAGCTATTGCAGTGATTTGGGGCTGGGTGCCTGCCATCATTTGGGTGGTGTTGGGGACTATTTTTATGGCGGGTGTCCACGATATGTCCGCTATTTGGGCGAGTATGCGCAATCGCGGTCAGTCGATTGGCTCTATCGCTGGTACGGTCATGGGCACACGTGTGCGTAGCTTGATGATGGTCGTGATATTTTTATTGTTATTGATGGTCAATGCGGTGTTTGGTGTTGCTATCGCCAATATGATGATTAAAACGCCGTCTGCTGTACTACCAGTATGGGGCGCGTTAGTCGTGGCCTTTATCATCGGTCAGTGTATCTATCGCTATAAGATGAATCTGGTTTGGGTATCTATCATTGGCGTCACTGCTTTATATGGGCTGATTTATCTTGGCCCGATGTTCCCTGTGGTGTTACCTGAGACCTTTATAGGTCTTCCTGATAATGCCCTGTGGATCATTATCTTATTTACTTATGCGGCGATTGCATCGTTATTGCCGGTGTGGATGCTATTGCAGCCGCGCGATTATATCAATGGCTTGCAGTTATTTGTCGGATTGGTTTTATTGTATGCGGCAGTATTTATCGCGACGCCAAACATCGTCGCGCCAGCCGTCAATACCGCACTGCCAGTTGGTACGCCTTCGCTGCTACCATTATTATTCGTGACCATTGCCTGTGGCGCTATTTCAGGGTTTCATGGATTGGTGGCGACTGGGACGACCTCCAAGCAGATCGATAAAGAAGAAGATGTGCGCTTTGTTGGGTATTTTGGTGCACTGGGTGAGGGGATGCTGGCGCTCGGTGCCATTCTTGCGGCCACTGCCGGTTTTGCCAGCTTAGGAGATTGGCAAGCGGTTTATCAAAAATTTGGTGACGGCTCTGTTGGGGCGTTCATCGATGGCGGTGCCACTATACTCAACGCCGGTGTGGGTATCGATATCGTGCTATCCCAGACCATGCTTACCGTGATGGCAGCTTTGTTTGCTGGTACTACGATGGATACTGGTGTTCGCTTGCAGCGCTATATATTTCAAGAGTTTGGTGAGATTTACAAGCTCCCCGTACTGAGCAAAAGCGTCGTGGCTACCTTGCTCGCCGTAGGAAGCTGCTTGCTATTGGCATTTGGCGCAGGAGGTATCGATGGTGCTGGCGGTATGATTATCTGGCCACTATTTGGTACGACTAACCAGCTCATGGCGGCCTTAACCTTGATGATCGTCACGGTTATCTTACTGCGTAAAGGTAAGCCTGTCTGGTATACCTTAGCGCCTTTGTCATTTTTACTGATCATGACTGTCTTTGCCTTATTAATTCAGCTAAAAACGTTCTTTAATGATGGTAATTGGCTACTCATTATTATGGATATTGTCATTTTAATCGCCACGATTTTAGTGACGTTTGAGAGTCTGTCGGTACTGCGTACAGAATGGACATCGCATAAAGGTAAAACGGACTCCTAGTTGAGGTTAGAACCTATCATTCATATCTTTATAAAAAAACGCTAGCAGCAATTGCTGGCGTTTTTTGTATGAGGTAGGCATGATAGATATGCTAAATAAGCAAAATAAGAAAGAGGTAAGGACATCATGGAAGACAACCCAATAGCAAATCAGCCAAAAGGTACAAGCCAACGAGAAAATAAAGCACCATGGTGGCAACGGTTTGCCGCTGGACTCAATGAGTTTTATCACGCGCCATATCGCCAGACGATGGCACGGGCAGCACGGGACGAAGAGGATTTTTTTATGCTGATGATGTTTGCAGAGAGTCTCGGTATTGATAGTCCTGCCAGCTTTTATACCCTTGAGCTACAGCCTCTATTTTTAGAAAACTTCCATGAATGGCACACCCGTATGGGTATGGATAGATGTCCCTTTGATCATGTTGGCTGCTGTTAGGTGCTGATTTAGGAACTGTTATTGACTGTTATTGTTAGTTATTATGATTAATTGCTCCGTGAAATTTAATTGAGACATAAATATGGCCTTACGTCCTCTGCATAAACTCATAGACCAACTGGCAGATCAGCCGATTATATTCGTCGGTGGTAAGGGCGGTGTGGGTAAGACCACCACTGCCGCAGCGCTCGCCAGCGGTTATGCTCGCCAGCAAAAAAAGACACTGATAATCTCAACCGATCCGGCCCATAGTCTGGGCGATGTGCTCAATGTACGGTTGAGCCATGAGAAAACAGCGGTCACGCCTTATCTTGATGCTATCGAGCTAAACCCTGACATCATCGTCGATGCGCACTTTGCTCAAGTGCAGCGCACCATCAGCGCCTATGCCAACCCCGATATGATGCCCAAAATTCGTGAACACCTGCGTCTATCTAAGTCGGCACCTGGCGCACAAGAAGCGGCCATGCTCGAGTCCATGTGTCAGCACCTCGTCAGCGCCGCAGATGCCAACTCTGATAAGAAGTATGAACATATCATATTTGATACCGCGCCAACTGGCCATACGTTGCGTTTGTTGGTATTGCCTGAGATGATGGGCGCGTGGACAGATGGACTATTGGCACAGCAAAGGCGGCAAGCCAAATTGCGCTCGGTGGCAAACCATTTAGACAGCCCCCATCAAACGCGTGGTAGTGGTGGTCGAAGTGGTCAAAAAAACAGCGATCATGATGTGCCAAATCCATTTGCTGCAAAAAAATCTGATCGCTGGGAGCAAGCAGTATCCGTACTAGAAAAGCGCAAAGCACTGTTTCGTCAGGCAGGCCTACTGCTGCATGACCGCGGCCAAACGGCGATTGTCTTGGTAATGACCGCTGACGTGTTACCACTGGCTGAAACCAAACGCGCTGTCTCACAATTAGAGGACAGTAAACTGCCGCCTACGGCGATAGTGGTCAATCAGCTGATCACACCGACGCAGGCAGATGCGTTTTGGCAGCATCGCGCCGAGCGCCAGCAGCAGCTACTGCAAGACATTGAAAGTAGTTTTCCCCATTATCCGCTATACCCAATCCATTTGCAAAAAACAGACGTACGCGGTACGGATGCATTAAGTACCTTGCTAGAGGCTTCATGCTAGCTGGTCACTCAGGCTCACGTGATTGTAATTTACTCGCCAGCGACCATGCCATATCGGCACGTAATAGCTGAGCCTGCTCGGATTTACCGCTACTGAGCGATGACCACTGCGGTTTGCCGCGCGCTTTTTTGAGCTCGCTTGGTAGTTTGTGTGTCGGCCATGGTGTGACGGTATGGTCGTCGTCATCTAACGCTGGCTCTATATTGGGTTTTTCACCTTTATATAGCAATTGCGTGGCATCGGTTGCTGCATGACCGCGATGGCGCAGGGCGGTGAGCAAATCTATCGCGCGCGTGGCGAGTAAGGTTAGAGTGGCAGGGTCGATATATAAGCGCTTTACCCCAGTGATTTTATCAGCAATGCTACTGGTATTAGACAATAACCCACCTGCGATACCACCGATAGCAGCGCCCAATCCCAACGTCGTGCCAAGGGCCGCCGCATCAATACCCAAGCCTAATAGTGCACCTGCTGCCGCGCCCGATGTGGTGCGGATACCATAGCTTTTGAGTAGCTCAGGATCAAAAGGATCTTGCTGATAGGCTTGTAATTCAAGCGGGGTGGCTGCTACCGCATTATCATAAAACTTATATAAATTGAGCAAATTGTGCTGCATCGCCCGTTCGCTTTGTCTCACCGCTTCTTGCATTTGTGCAAGTATGGGCATTGGGTCATCATCTTCATTAATCTCATGGACAAAAGCGGCAACATTTAATAAAAAGTCGGCAATGATGATATTGGCTTCATCATACAGCTGCGCCCAGTTCTCCGTACGGCGCGCCATTAGTTGCTCAAGCATCTCTGAGTGAGTGAGCATGGTGGCGAGATTTTGCCATAAGCGCATCTCGTCTTCAAATTCAAAGGCGACGGAATCAAAGCGCGTCGAGATATGCAGATTGCGTCTTGCCAGCATCGTTTGCCAGTCATCGATATTGGCATCCTGACTGTCGGTAAAATTAAATACTGGCATCACCGGTATCGCCGCCCAAGATAAAATAGCCAACTCGTCTTTGTATTTACCGAGTACTGGCTCACGCGCATCGACGACATAAATGGCCATATCACTTGCCAGCAACTGCCGAATCACTTTGGCTTCTTGGCTATAGTCGTCATTGCCGCCACTGCTTGTTAGCGCATCACCACCTTGGGCGATATCTGCGGCCAAAAATTGCTGCAAACGCTCAATACCATCACGGCGACTGGCCGTATTGTCTTCTAGCCAATCCATCAGCCCTGAAGCGTCTTCTAGGCCAGGGGTGTCATATAGTATGACCAAGTCTTCACCGGTTTGGCTGTCTGTGAGTTTGGCTTGCTCCACATGACGCGTGGTGGCCGCCTCATTTTTGACTTCACCAAAATAAACATCACGTAATAGTGTGCGCAGGATAGAGGTTTTACCTGTATTGGTATGGCCAACGACTGCCAGTTTCAGCGCTTCGCCACTGGCGATGGTTGTTTTTTTGCCAGCGTGCGCTGTCAAGTTGTTTGATTCTTCAGTGGCGTGAGTCTGCGTAGATGCTGTTGGCGCGGCCTCTACATACCCTACACGAGGCTCGTCTTTTAGGGCTTTGTCGGCAAATAGGCCGACGGGCTGACCATTGGTTTTATTATTATCCATTTTATGTTTCCGTATTATTCATATGTATAAACGCTAGAGCTTTTGTGCAAATACCAAAAAACGTGACTAACTATCCACTAGGCCAATGTTTCGCGCCGCAAGGGCGGTTTGCCACTGTTGATAGCGAGTGTCTTGGTTTGCTATGGTCTGCCCCGAGTTTTTTGCCAAAATGCCATCACCAAGCAGCTGGATAATAAGCCCGTCTGCCGCATGCTCTGCGATACGATCGAGTTTACGCAGTGTGCCGCGATCAGGCAGCGCATTACTATGAACGCCTAATAATACTTGCACGGGGTACTTATCAAGATAGCTTATCAAGCGCTCCATATCATCGCGATCATCAACGATACCGAAATCCTCTATCTCACTATTATCATTAATCTTGACATCCAGACCGGATTGCCACCAGTTGTCTTGCTTTGCTGGATACTCGAGCAGGGCCACCAGTTTTTTACCAGTGCTGACCGTCGCTTTTGGCGCGACAGGAGCGGGTGCTTCTTTAAAATCATCAACATCAACCACATGACGCTGCCAAAAATTCAAAATCTTTTGATAATAAGGCTGCTTGATATCTAGGCGCATTTTTTTGCGGCGAAACATCAACGCACAAAACGCCCAAGCGAGTGCTCTGGGTACGATACCATACATCAGCAAGCTTCCTACCAACAGCCCCGCCCATTGCCGCGCGGCAGACAGCGGCATCACCTCAGTCACCAGACGGCTTTGGGCGATAGCAGTACTGTCTGGCACATCAAACCCCACCATACTTGGCAGCCAGCCGAGTATCTGAGTCAACGTGATAAGCGCCTGATCAGACAGTAAGGTCGACTCCCAGCTAAAGCTGTACTGACGCACGATCAATAAAAACACAATGGCCAGCAGCATACCCGTCAAGGTAGCGAGCCATAATTGATGGCTAAAACCCCCCAAATACCAGCGCATACCGCTGTGCTGTAGTTGACGCTCGTACAAGTCAACGGCTGCTTTGGTCACATCGTCTTTACCACGAATAAGATAGCTGGGACTGACAAAACTGGCAAACCAATTGGACGATTGTTTGCCTTGATTGATGAGCGTCATCGCAAGCCAGCCTAAGAGCATAATCGTATGAAAGCCAAGCAAACAGACCAGTACATAAAAGAAATTAACCACACTGGTCTGAAGTAGGGCAAACAGTCCTAGAAACCCTGAGATGCACCACACCACACTCATGACTACCATGATGCCTTTTATGCGGCCATCAATCTTACCGAGCACCCCTGCCAGCGCACCGTTACTGTCAATACGTGAGGCGCGGCGGTGCAATTTTTGGATAGGTTTTCCATCCTCACCTTGCAGTTTCTCAGTAATCAGTAGCGGGTCAGTAGCAAAGACATGCTGCTGCGTCTCAAGCGTGCGCACCAGCTCAGTCAGTTGGTCTTGGGGTGATAGCATAAGATATCCGTATAAAAGCGTTGGTCAACAATCATCAGTTTGATTGTGTGAATGATTATTGTAGCTTATATCGTATGGCGGTGACTTCGGTTATTTTTAGCGTTTTTTCATAGTAAATGTAAAATAAATGCGCCAAAATAAATAATGAAGATAAGCAGCATCCTATAATACAGATAACCATAAGGCCGATATTATGAAACAAAAAAATTATTTGGTCATTGGCGGCACCGGTGGTATCGGTCAGGCGATTGTGAAAGAGCTATTACAACGGACTGCTAATGAACAAAGTGATGGAAATATAGGAAATACAAGGGTATATGCCACTTATCACAAAAGTCAGCCTGACTTTGCCGCAGAGCACGCAGATAAATGCCTTAGCCAGTCTACTGATTGCCAAGCATATCAAGCCATTACTCGCAAAATCTAAACGTAGTGCGGATAAGCCTGCTATTTTTGCGACCATATCGGCGCGTGTGGGCAGTATCAGTGATAATAGGCTTGGCGGTTGGTACAGCTACCGTATGAGTAAAGCGGCACTGAATATGGGTATGAAGAATTTGAGCATTGAATGGAGTCGGTCGCTAAAGGATGTCTGCGTGGTCGTCATGCAGCCAGGTACGGTTGATACCCAGTTATCTTCACCGTTTCAAGGTAATGTGGCGGACGAAAAGCTGTTCTCGCCAGCCTATAGTGCGGCGCGTTTACTGGAAGTGCTCGATAGTATGAGCGCTGCCCAATCTGGCAGTTTTGTCGATTGGGCAGGTGAGTCGATACCTTGGTAAAAGATAGGTAAAACGGGTGATTGATAAAATCGTCAAATCATTAATTGGCGACAAATAAATCCATAAATTCATTGACCGGTGTTTGCTCTAAGCGGCTTTGGTCATCACATAGCGCAAAGATATCGGCACAGCGACTGTCAATAAAACGTGTGGCCAAACTGGCGCGAAACTTGGCTTTTAGTACTGGAATGCCTTCTTTGCGGCGACGTTTATGGCCGATAGGATACTCAACGGCGACTTTTTCAGTGTGACTGCCGTCTTTAAAAAACACCTGAATGGCATTGGCAATCGAGCGCTTACTAGAGTCATGATAGTCCGCTGAATATTGTGCATCTTCTACGACCACCATTTTGCTACGCAGCTCATCGATAGATAAATGCTGCTCGTGATAGTCGTCTTCGTAGTTTTCTGCCATCAAGTCGCCCGTCAATAGAGGCACCGCGACCATGTACTGTAAGCAGTGATCGCGATCGGCGGGATTATCAAGTGCACCTTCTTTAGAGATAATGCGAATGGCTGAATCATGGGTGGTTAGGACAATTTTTTCGATATTATCGATGTTGTCTTTGACATGAGGGTGTAGTATCACGGCCGCCTCGCACGCGGTCTGGGCATGGAACTCGGCAGGGAAGCTTATCTTAAACAAGATGTTTTCCATCACATAGCTGCCAAACTCGCGCTGGAAGGTAAACCGTCGCTCGCCTGTAGGCTTGAGTGCCAAGTCTCTATTGGTATGGCTAAATAGCACATCATAAAATCCCCATTGCGGCGCGGTTAGGGCGCTTGGGATACCCATCTCACCGCGGCGAGTGATATCGACCAAGCGTACGGCGCGGCTGGTTGCATCACCTGCCGCCCAAGACTTACGGCTACCAGCATTTGGCGCATGGCGATAGGTACGCAGTGCTTGGCCATCGACAATCGCTTGCGAGATGGCTGCCATAATGCGTTCGCGTGGTAATTTATAGAGTTTGGCAACGACAGCGGTTGAGGCAAGTTTGACCAAAAATACGTGGTCAAGACCCACACGGTTGAATGAGTTGTCTAAGGCAAGCACCCCTTGTATCTCATGCGCCATGATCATCGCCTCTAGCACGTCACGCATGAGCAGCGGTGCTTTATTTTGGCGGATATTTTGCTGACTGATATAGTCCGCCACCGCCAAGATACCGCCTAAATTGTCGGAAGGATGACCCCATTCGGCCGCAAGCCACGTATCATTATAATCAAGCCAGCGCACCATACAGCCGATATCAAACGCAGCTTTTATAGGATCAAGTCGATGGGAGGTGCCGGGCACGCGCGCACCGTGGGGAGTGATTTGCTCGCGGCACTCAGGCCCTAGGTGCTTGGTACATTCAGGAAAACGAAGTGCCAGTAGTCCGCAGCCGAGTGTATCCATCAGACAGTAACGAGCCGTATCCCATGCCTCAGCACTATTTGGCGAGTCATCATCAATCGAGTAGCTCAGCACATAGTCGGCGATTTTTTGGATCTCATCGTCGTATTCTGGACGGATATTACTCTCGACGGTAGCGTTTTGAGTATTAGATATAGTAGACATAACCGTTACCTCTTCCTTGAGTCAGATACTTGTATTCTCACAAAGTAACATACTCAATCTAGCAGCACAGTGACGTCATGTAAAAACACAAGGCCGATACTTCTATTTAAAAGCCTATATTCTTAAGCTTAGATTCAACAAATGACTATCTTATGTCATCAAATAAATCAGCCCTGCGACAAACATCAGGCTAAAAAGTAAAAGCAGCACACCCAACACCTTACTTGCCACCCCCGAGCCTGCTGACGGTGGTTTTTTGACTTTGACTTTTTTGAGTAGCGGCAACACCATGGTGGCGTGTTCGATATTGTCTGTCAGATAGCGCTCGCCTTCGGTGACAAACCCCAACGACTCATAAAAGCTGAGCAAGTAGGTCTGCGCGGAGATAATAATGGGCTTTTTGCCGTACTTTTTGCGGCAGTATTTGATAGCATGCGTCATGATTTGCCGCGCCAGCCCTTGATTGCGATACTCACTGAGTACCAGCACCCTGCCGATAGCAGGCATAGAATACGCCGGATTTTCTAGCGATTTTTTGGGATTAAAGGCAGGTGGGATAATACGGCAATAGCCAACCAGCGCGGCGTTTTGATGCGCGATAAGATGTAAGCAATCAAAATCCACCTCATCCATGTCTTGATAAGCGCAGTTTTGCTCGACGACAAACACCTGCGAGCGGGCTTTTAAAATATGATAAATATCAACCGAGGTTAGCTCATCAAAGGTTTTTATAGAAAATTCACACGTCATAATTTACAGGCTTTTGGCAGTAGGCTAAAAAACAAGAGAAACATCATAAAGCAGTGGCATTATAACGATTTAGCCCTTTATCAACCATGGATAGTTTGACAGATTTTATCTGCATTCAAACGATCAAACTATCCGGTATGGCGTTAAATATCTCAAAAACTATCCGCTGGTACAAATACCTCGCCTGTCATAATACGGCGCGCAGAGCGGCTCATCGAGACTTTTTTGGCTTGCCAGCGGCCGTCGACTTGTTCGGTCTTACCACCGACCAGTAGCGTCCCTGATGGATGACCAAAACGCACCTCGGTCAGCTCGCCGCCGCCAGCCGCCTCATTGACCAATGTCCCTTGTGTGGTGGCCGCTGCCGCAATGGCGACCGCTGCGGTGCCCATCATCGCATGATGCAGCTGTCCCATGCTCATAGCGCGTACCACTAAATCGATATCGTTGGCATCAACTTCTTTACCACTCGACGCGGTATAACTTTGTGCAGGAGCGACCCAAGCGATCTTAGGAATATGTTGGCTCGCTTGTGCCTCAGACTCCTCTTTAAATAGTCCCATAGCGACGCCGCCACGAGCGCGAATTTTTTCTAGTTTTACTAACGTTTCGCTATCACTATTAATATCGCCTTGTAATTCTGTACCGCTAAAGCCTAAATCTTCCGCTTTCATGAAGATAGTGGGAATACCCGCGCTAATGAAAGTCGCCTTAACGTTATCTTTATCCAACCCACAATCTGAGACATCAAAGTCATCGACGAGGTTATTGGTCGGGAACATATCACTGGAGGAGTCTACTGGGTCAATGAACTCAATCTTGACCTCAGCAGCGGGGAAGGTCACGCCATCAAGCTCAAAGTCTCCTGTTTCTTGCACTTGCACCTGACCATTCTCATCCTTGTATACAGGCACATGGGCGATAATGGTTTTGCTGATATTCTCCTGCCAGATACGCACTTCGCAAACACCGCTGTCCGCGTCTTTATCAATACTACTAGCAATTTTGTCTGCATCGACCAAGCCCATATTAATCGCACAAGCACCCACGGCGGCGGTTAGGTTACCGCAGTTACCCGCCCAATCAATCATCGGCTTTGCGATATTAACTTGTCCAAATAGATAATTAACATCGTGGTCTGCTTGCCTTGCTTCAGACAATATCACCGTTTTTGACGTACTAGAGCTACCATTACCCAGGCCGTCGATTTGCTTGCCATACGGGTCTGGGCTACCAATGACACGCAGTAAGAAATTATCAAGGGCTTGGCCTGGTTCTTGGCAACGCTCAGGTAGGTCAGATAATTTAAAGAATGTGCCCTTTGAGGTACCGCCACGCATGTAAGTGGCGGGGACAGAGAGTTGCGGGGCGAAAGTAGGTTGGTTTTGGGTCATTGTTGGAGTCCTTTATATATTTATGACTTGTTTATAGTTTTATTGGTAGTATAGAGTGATCAAGACTAATTGAAATAGAGGTTGTTATGCATTTAGGAAAAGAACAAAGTGATAATTCGGCAAAAATTAATCAGATAATGCAAGATAACCCTGATTTGTCTTATGAGTTCATACGTCAATTATTAATCGCTCAAACAGAGATTGAAATAGGTCAGGTTACACCTTTTTAAGTTTGGATAGATTTAAAAAGTTAATAATGATAGCGACAAGAAATAATAGTCAGATAGTTATCATCAACTGCGTATACTAGACGGTTAGAATCATCGATACGCCTAGACCAAAATCCTGATAGATTTTCTTTTAAAGGTTCGGGCTTGCCGATGCCCTCAAATGGATTGCGTTTACACTCTGTGATTAACTTATTGATGCGTTTAAGGGTTTTTTTATCTTGCGTTTGCCAATATAGATAATCTTTCCAAGCGGCATCCGTCCATGCTAGCTGTTCATTCATAGCTTTTACTCGCAGTAGTATTAAGCATCTTCAGCATCGGTTTCATCGCTTGAATAACTATCAGCGTCCTCTACATCTTCATTATCTATTAAATCACGCACTGCCGTCTTGCCAGCTTGATACTGCGCAATTGATTTTGCTAAATGAGCGGCATTAGCAGGAGATTTTAATAAATAGACGGTTTCCATCAGGCTGTTGTAGTAATCAAGGGACATGACCACAGCATCATCTGCATCACGGCGAGTCACAATAGTGGCATTGGCATCGTCATTAACGGTGTCTAAAACCGACTTTAAATGCTTTCTCGCTTCTGAAAAACTAATTACTCTCATAACAGTCTCCAATACTTGTACAGTTAATAGTACATGTTACGCTATTTATAAAAGTATATCAATAATTATAAAAAAGCCGATGCCATATAGACACTCTATACAACATCGGCTTATTTATTACTTATACGCTATGTCTTAACGCTTACGCAATATCTAGCGTGCCTTCGATAAACTCTTTGGCAAAACGCTGGAGCATACCGCCAGAGTTGTACATTTTTACTTCATCCGCCGTGTCTAAGCGGCAGATAACAGGCGCTTTATCAACCGTGCCGTCTGTGCGATGAATGACCAGAGTCATATCACCGCCAGCGGAGACGTCCCCTTCGATATCAAAAATCTCAGACCCGTCAATGTTTAGCGTCTCACGGTTGGTGCCTTCTTTAAACTGCACGGGAAGAGCGCCCATGCCGACGAGGTTTTGGCGGTGGATACGCTCAAAGTCTTCGGCGACAACGACTTCCACGCCAGCCAGACGCACGCCCTTTGCCGCCCAATCACGGCTTGAGCCTTGACCATAACCGTCACCGGCGATGATGATCAGCGGCTGCTCACGATTCATATATGTCTCAATCGCTTCCCACATGCGCATGACCGTACCTTCTGGCTCTACGCGAGCGAGTGAGCCTTGGATAACGTTGCCTTTCTCATCACGTACCATCTCATTAAGCAACTTCGGGTTGGCAAAGGTGGCACGCTGCGCAGTCAAGTGATCGCCGCGGTGGGTGGCGTATGAGTTATAGTCTTCCTCAGGCAAGCCCATGGTATCGAGATACTCGCCAGCGGCGCTATCACCCATGATGGCATTAGACGGCGACATGTGATCGGTTGTGATGTTATCACCAAGCACAGCGAGTGGACGCAGACCTTTTAACTTATTCATTGCCGCCATCTTACCTTCCCAATACGGTGGACGGCGAATATAGGTACTCATTTCGCGCCAGTCGTATTGCGGGTCGATGACCGACGCTTCATTACGGCCTGCCTGCGCTTTGGCTTCATCAAACATCGGGATGTACACTTGGTTAAACTGCTCAGGCTTGACCGCTGATTTGACAATAGCGTCAACCTCCGCATCATCAAACCAGATATCTTTTAGATACACATCGTTGCCGTCTTGGTCTTTACCCAGTGAGTCTTTTTCGATATCGAAGCGGATGTTGCCTGCGATAGCATAAGCGACCACAAGCGGCGGCGAGGCGAGGAACGCTTGCTTGGCATACGGATGGATACGACCATCAAAGTTACGGTTGCCCGATAGCACAGCGGTACTAAATAAGTCGCGATCGATGATTTCTTGCTGGATATCTGGGTCCAGCGCGCCGCTCATACCGTTACAAGTGGTACAGGCAAAGGCCACAACATCAAAGCCTAGCTTTTGTAGCTCAGGTAGCAACCCTGCTTCCTCTAAATACAGCTTAACGGTTTTTGAGCCTGGCGCTAGTGAGGACTTCACCCAAGGCTTACGAATGAGGCCTTTTTCGACGGCGTTACGGGCGACGATACCAGCGGCCACCATGTTGCGCGGGTTTGAGGTGTTGGTACAGCTGGTGATCGCAGCGATAATGACGGCACCATCTGGCATCTGGCCATCTTTTGGCTCAGGCAACTTATTATCAGCGCCGTGAGCGATGCCCTCGGCCACAAGGTCGGTCGTCGATACGCGAGCATGGGGACGTGACGGCCCTGCGATGTTGCGTACGACTTTTGATAAATCAAAGCGTAGTACGCGCTCATACTCAGCCTCTTTTAAGCCATCAGCCCAGAGGCCAACTTGCTTGGCATAAGCTTCTACGGTTTTAATTTGTTGCTCGCTGCGACCGGTGAGGCGCAAGTAATCAATGGTCTGCTCATCGATAGAGAACATCGCAGCAGTAGCACCATATTCAGGGGTCATATTAGAGATGGAGGCGCGGTCACCAACCGTTAGGTTTCGTGCACCTTCACCAAAGAACTCTAAATAAGATGACACCACGCCCTCAGTGCGTAAAAACTCGGTCATCGCCAGTACTAAATCGGTACCAGTGATGCCTTCTTGTAGTTTACCTGTCAGCTCGACACCGATGATATCTGGCAAGCGCATGTATGAGGGATTGCCCAGCATCACGCTTTCGGCCTCTAGCCCGCCGACACCGATAGAGATAATGCCAAGCGCATCGACCATCGGCGTGTGGCTATCGGTGCCGACTAGGGTGTCAGGGAAGGCGATAGCATCGCCGTCTTGGTCGGCGACCACTTGTACGACAGGCGACATTTTTTCTAGGTTGATTTGGTGCATGATGCCATTACCAGGCGGGACGACGTTGACGTTATCAAAGGCGTACTGGCACCAGTTGATAAAGTGAAAACGGTCTTCGTTACGGCGTTCCTCGATGGCACGGTTTTTTTCAAACGCATCTTCTTCAAAACCGGCATGCTCTACGGCTAATGAGTGGTCAACGATCAGCTGCGTCGGTACGATGGGATTTACTTTGGCAGGATCACCACCTTTTTCGGCGATGGCATCACGTAGCCCTGCCAAATCGACAAACGCGGTCTGACCTAAGATATCGTGGCATACCACGCGGGCAGGATACCAAGGAAAGTCGACCTCTTGCTTACGGTAGATATGCTGCGCTAGCGCCTCGGTCAAATCCTCAGGTGGGCAGCGGCGCACGAGGTTTTCGCATAATACCTTTGAGCTAAAAGGTAGCTTGGCATAAGCACCAGGCTCGATCTCATTGACCGCTTGCTCGACATCAAAGTAATGTAACTCGGTGCCGGGCAATGGCTTTTTGTACTTATCGTTCATGGTTTGCGGGTTAACTTGCGTTAACGGCTGTTTGTTGTCTGTCATGACGGATCATCCTTACTAAGAAGGGTTATTAAAAATAGCTGTTATTTAAAAAAATTAACCGCGCGCGCCGATGTCCGGTACTGGGCGCAGCTCTTCACCCGTATATTCCGCGCTTGGGCGAATGATACGGTTGTTGGCGCGCTGCTCAAACACGTGCGCCGCCCAGCCAGTTAAACGTGAACAGACAAAGATGGGCGTAAACAGCTTGGTCGGGATGCCCATAAAGTGATAGGCTGAGGCATGAAAAAAGTCAGCATTACAAAACAGTTTTTTCTCGCGCCACATGACTTCCTCACAGCGTACCGATACTGGGTATAGCACCTCATCACCGACGTCAGCTGCCAGCTTTTCAGACCAGCCTTTGATGACGACGTTACGCGGATCCGACTCGCTATAGATCGCATGACCAAAGCCCATGATTTTATCTTTACGTGCCAGCATGGCCATCATCTCTTTTTCGGCCTCATCCGGTGAGCCAAAGCCTTCGATCATGTCCATCGCAGCCTCATTGGCACCGCCATGCAAATGCCCACGTAGTGAGCCGATCGCACCTGTGACACAAGAATGAATGTCCGATAACGTAGATGCACAGACGCGGGCGGTAAAGGTCGAGGCGTTGAACTCATGCTCAGCGTACAAGATCAATGAGACGTTCATCACGCGCTCGTGTAGCTCGTTTGGCTTCTCACCTTTGAGCAAATGCAAGAAATGCCCACCGATAGTAGCATCGTCCGTTTCGGTCTCGATACGCACGTTGTCATGGCTAAAGCGATACCAGTAGTTGATGATAGATGGGAACACCGCCAACATACGATCGGTTTTATCATTTTGCTGATCAAAGTCGGTTTCCATCTCAAGGTTACCTAGCATCGAGCAGCCCGTACGCAGTACGTCCATAGGATGCGCGTCCGCTGGAATGCGCTCGAGTACGTCTTTTAGCGCTTGCGGTAGGCCTCGCATTTTTTTGAGTTTGGCTTGATACGCATCAAGCTCGCTTTGGGTAGGCAAGTTGCCATACAGTAGCAAATACGCCACTTCTTCAAAAATGCACTTGTCCGCCAGCTCAGAGACATCGTAGCCGCGATAGGTCAGGCCTGAGCCTGACTTGCCAACTGTCGATAGCGAGGTCTTGCCTGCGACTTGACCACGTAGGCCTGCGCCTGATAATTCTTTTTGTGCTGCCATGGTTGAATTCCTTTTTTTAGGTGGCTTGTTTGGGTAATTGACGAAAAGGGTGATGTCATAGTGATAAGCATTTACAATAGATACTTGTTGATTGACACTTATCAATAGATGCTTACTTGTTATCTGCAAACAGTTTGTCTAGCGTTTGCTCAAACTCATGATAGTTTAAGAAATCATATAGCTCCATGCGGGTCTGCATGGTATCGACGACGTTTTCTTGTGTGCCGTCATCTAATAGATGCTGATAGACATTGAGGGCGGCTTTGTTCATCGCGCGAAAAGCAGATAAGGGGTACAGCACCATATCGACACCCACTCCATATAGCTGATCGGTGGTGTATAGATCGGTCTGACCAAACTCTGTCATGTTGGCCAGTACCGGGATATCGAGCACATCGGTAAACTTGCGATACATCTCAATATCGGTTAGCGCTTCTGCAAAGATCATATCGGCACCTGCTTCTTGGAAGGCTACCGCACGCTCAACCGCCGCGTCCAACCCTTCGACCGATAACGCATCTGTACGTGCCATGACCACAAAATCAGGGTCGGTTTTGGCATCTAAGGCCGCTTTTAGGCGATCGACCATCTCTGAGATACTGACGATTTCTTTGTTTGGGCGATGACCACAGCGTTTTTGTGCCACTTGGTCTTCGATATGTACGGCAGCCACGCCCGCTTTTTCCATTTTTTTGATGGTTTGGGCAATATTAAAAGCGCCACCAAAACCAGTATCGATATCGACCAATAGCGGCGTATCCACCGCGTCAGTGATACGGCGCGCATCCTCTAGCACATTATCAAGGCTGGTCATGCCCAGATCAGGTAAGCCAAAAGACGCATTGGCCACGCCGCCGCCTGATAGGTAGATGGCCTGATGACCGACTTGGGTCGCCATCATCGCGGTATAGGCGTTGATAGTACCGACGATCTGTAAGGGTTGGTTTTGGTCGTTTTTTTGAGCCAAAGCTTGGCGAAAACGTGCGCCAGCGGATAAAGAAGTCATGTGGTGGTCCTTGTTATCGTTTTATGCAAAACACTGAGTATAAACAGTGAGGTTGATCGTATTGGTTTTTGATTATACCCAAATATCTACCGATGCGAAGACCCTACCGAGCTGGGTTTGTAAACTTAATATAACTTATCAGTTAATTTTTATTAAAAGTATTTATATTTCAAATAGCACTATCCAAAAAATCATTATTTCTTCGATTTATTATTCATATCCTTTAAGTCATTAAAGTACCGGCGAGGTTTTATTTACATTTATTTACAATTACATCTACGCTGGCAGGTTTTGACAAAGCAAAGGAGCAGGGGCGTTATCTAGTCGCCAAAAAAAAGCCCTAATAGCAATACTAAAAATGCTAAAAGGGCTTTTATCGCTTGAGCCTTATTCGTTTAACAAAGAGGTGCTTTTATGCTCTAGCCAAACATGCCAGTTAGGTTGGCTAAGAACAATAAAGCAAAGCTGGCTAAGAAAATAAGCCCAGCGATCGACCAAGCATTCATGCCAGCTGAGAGCTTTTTATGCTTTTTCACCAGTGAGTAGTTGAGCCAGCCAAAGATGGGTGCCGAGACAAAGGCGGAAATCATAGCAAACTTAAGCATCGCGCCGAGCTGACCTGTAAAGAAGGTAATGATTACCAAACCACCACCGATGGCATAAGTTGTCCAGAACGCGACTTGTTTTTTGTTGATTTCCTTTTCGCCTTTGAGCAAACGCCAGCACTCTGCGTTGGCACGGCCATAACCGTCGGCACAGGTGATGGTGGTGCCAAACATACACATAAAGGCGACGAAGGCGACCAGCAGCCGTGACCATTCACCGATGGTCGCTGTGTACATATTGATCAACTGATTGATATAAGCGCCGCCAACCAGCTCAATCTCTTGTCCTGAGCCGTACTGCACAAACACGCCAAGTGATAAGAAAAACAGTGCTAGTATCGCAGATACTGAGTAGCCGACATTAAAATCTAGCAAGCCCTGACGGTGGGTCGTATGATCGGTTTTAACCTTGGCAGAGGTCCACATAGAGGTAATGGCAGCAAACTCTAATGGCGCGGGCATCCAGCCCATCAGCGCCACAATAAAGCCTAGTGTCGCCAAATTCCATGGCGAGGCGGCAACAAAGTCAGCCGCCATCACGGTCGGCTTGCCAGCAGCGATGATGACCGCCGCAACGGTAGCCGTCGTGAGAGCAATCATGATCCATTTGGTCACGCCATCGAGTAACTTATAGTGACCTGCAATCAAAAAGAACCAAGACACGGCCACAATGATGAGCGATAACGTCATCGTCGATAGACCAATAGAGGCGGGCAGCATAAAGCTTAATATCACCGCAGCAATCAGTGACACAGCGCCGGTACTGATGACGGCAGACAAGACAGATAGGATAAAGTACACCCAAAGATAGACCCTTGAGCGCTTGGCATAGCCAGCAATCAGACTCTCACCTGTGTCATAGACATAATCAGTACCAAAGCGAAAAAACGGATACTTAACGACGTTGGCCAAAATAATCATGATCGCAAGCTGCCAGCCATATATCGCGCCAGCCTGCGTTGATGAGATCAGATGCGAGCCGCCGATAGCGGCCGTCGCCATCAAAATCCCTGGACCAAAGATACGCCAGCTAAAGCCCTTGGGCTGCTGCGCCTCATCGGTTGCGCTGTCGGTTGCGTCGGTGCTTGCAATGCGAGAGTTGTTGAGTGGTTGTGTGGACATGAATACCTCGAGATGTTTGAACGGCAAATCATCACTTACCTGTGTCAGTCTGCCAATGAACGGTCATGAACGTTTTATTACCTTTAAATAAAACGATTCATATTGTATCGACTTTAGCACACCGAAGCTGTTCAGGAGAATGATTATTCTAATAATTATTACTAATTGTTTGCATGCCCATTCTCGATAGTTAGCATAATTGCATGTAAATATCAAGAGTTTGGACGAATTTTTTTTGGCCGTTCTTTATAACATAATAATCGTTCGATATCTGATAATTTAAGACATCGAGGCAAATTTTTGTGGTCGATAGGTGATACCGCGCTGCTCATATACTTGATAAGTCGCGGTGAGTAGGTCGGGGATGCTTGGATGAACGCAGTCTTTGAGCGTATGTAAATAAATCGGGGAGGTGGCGTTTTCGTGAATGAGGCGCTGATAGCTGATCTGCTCGGTACGGACCGTGCTTAGGCTGGCTGGCACCAGCGTGATTCCTTCGCCTGCCGCCACTAGGCCCAGTGCCACTTGTAAGTCACTCACTGTGGTGGTCATAAATGGTGATACACCGTATTGGGCAAATAAATGCAGCAGCGGCTCGGTGATCGGCTCGTTTTGTCCTAGCGGCGCTTGAGCATCCGATGACGTACGCTGTTGGGCTGCAAAATCGGTATCGATTGGAGAAGAGGCCGAAGAGGCCGGCAACTTAGGTTTTGATGACGAAAAATCCGTCGATACTTTCGATACGGTTGTGGCTATCGGTAGATGCGTTTGATGGTATAAAATCAGGCGGTTATTTGCCAAATCTATTAAACGCTGCGCGCGCACCTGTGCGAGCGGATGCGCCTTGGGCAAGGCCACCACGTAGCGCTCATGACGCAGGAGTATCTGCTGAATCCAAGGATCTTGGTGAGCAAAGCGCCCAAAACCGATGTCAATCTCGCCAGATTTTAGCGCATCGATCTGCTGATAAGAGCTGATGTCTTTAAGATTGACATCGATATCAGGGTTTGACTGCTTTAGGGTGGCGATAATGTCGGGTAGTAGCCCATATAGCACCGATGGCACAAAGCCGATATTGAGTGTGCTACTGGGCATAGATAAGCGCTGAGTCATGCTGGTGACTGTCTCAATCTCTGTCAGTACGGCACTGATTTTTTCATAAAAAAACGCCCCCGCATCTGTCAAATGCAGCGGCCGATGGTAACGATCAATGAGCACCACACCCATCTCTGTCTCAAGCTGTTTGAGCAGGCGACTCAGACTTGGCTGCGACAAACCTGTCTGGGTTGCCGCTGCGCTAAAGCTGCGTAGATCTGCAATCGCAATGAACGCCTTCAGTTGTTTTAAATCCATATCTGGGTGCCTGTTATATCTATTGTTGTCTTTATACTGTATTTTAGCCGTTTGATTTAAAACGTTGGCAACGCGCCTGATATGATGAAAGAACCATCATACGTTTGAGACGTACGTTTGAAAAAATCAAGCGCGCCCTGTAAAGGTAAATAGGTAAAGCCTACAAATTGTGCTTGAAGATAGAGCAGTAGGCAATTATATTGGCCGTAACGGTGCTGTTACATTTGGCAAATAAACTGTATTATCCTTTATCTGATGGTAATAGTATAACTGGCTCGGTATCATTCTATGAACGATATAAATAATGACAGTAGTATTGATCTTGAAGCAAAGCTTGACACAAAGTTGGCAAAAAAGATTGCCAATGCTAAAAATCGTAGAGACAAGCGCAATGGTGATATCTACAAGCGTTTTTTGAAACGTGTGCAGCACCCTGAGTCTCATAAAAAACTAGAGCCGCTAAACAGCGCACGTCATCTGCCTACTTATGAGCCGCTGACCGACGAAGAACTGCAATTTTTTGCCAGTCAAGATAAGCATGATACCCAGCCAACAAAGCTGCCAAAAGAAGCGACAGCTGCGGCACCAGATACTGAGCGCGACAACGACACGCTTGATTTTACGCTGGACTTTTCTGAGCCAGATAGAACGACCACGACCTCTCACAGTGTATCAACGCCTGAGGGTGAGCTAGATACCGACAAAGGGACGGGCAGTGTCTTTAGCGCAGATATCGTAGAGGTGGATAGCGGCGTAGCGCCAAAGCATCACATCGACGACCATGAACCACAGGATCGTCAAGCGGCTGCCAGCACAGAGATTGAGGCTAGCAGCTCTCAACATACCGACTCTCAAAGTATCGATCCTCAAGCCGAGCAAACGCTGGCAAGTAAACGCAAACCGTCAACACTCATTATCGGTATCGGCTCAGTACTTTTGGCAGCGGCTGTGCTGGGTTATGCCGCCATCACTTATTTCTCTAACGATACAAAAGACAACCCTACACAAAGTACAGAAGCCACAACCCCTGATAATGACAATGCAGCAGCCACGGGCACTGTGGCTGTAGCGACTCAGCAAGAGCAAGATGCGATGACAGACACCAGTGCAACTGCTGATCATACAGCGTCAAACGACTCTGATGCAGCACTTAGCTCGGATGAATCAGACGCAATTGCCACAACCGAGCAGCCAGCGGATGAAAGTCAAGACAATGCTGCCTCAACCAGCGAGGATAAGGATTTGGATACTGAGTTGGATGCTGAGCCTGTGATTACTTACGAAGAATTTAAAGATGAGTCACAAACCACATTGTATCGCGAGACCAATGATTGATGATGTTCTTTGTAGGGTGGACTGACCAAGCAGTGCTTGGCGAAGCAATGTCTAATAAGCGCTAATATAATCACTGATCTAGTATTTTATAGACCTTATTTAACTTATGCGTACCTAAAGTTAGGTTCACGAGTTAAAAGAGGTAATTTCGTAGTAAAAACAATACCCTATAATGCAGAGAAAATTAAATGGTTCATGAACCTTAATGTGTAACATATTCTGAGTACAACAACCCTTATTTAAACTGTTGGGATTCTTAACTGAGACACCTATAAGCTTTAGCATTAAAAGTCAAGTCATCAAGTTACTACGACTGGACAAATCGTCACATTAGTGAGCAGTAGTTCCATCGCAATTAGGTTGAATTAATTATTAGAGTAGCTCATGATGAGACGAGTCAGTGCTATGGTGCATATTCATAATTAGTCCGATATTTTTACATATTAGAGATATTAACGATAGTCAGCACCTTCGATATTCTGTAAATAGGGTCTGGACTAAAACTTTTTTACCTTACTATTCATAGGGACTTCATTCAGTTTTCTTGTATTCAAGCTATATTAAGCCAAATATATGACGAACTGAACCACTAATGAGAAGGTTTAGACTTTATACATGATTGATCGTAGGGCTCCTATACTTTCAAGTCTTAAATTCTACAATATGTAAAGCATCCATATACATTACATATTAAATCGAATGAGTCCGCCATCCTTACATGTTGCATATATTAATTTAAATAAATTCAAATACTTAGAGAGTAACCCGTAATTATTTTAGGGTTTTTAGTACAAGCTATTAGTTAGCTTTGTAATAAATATCACATAGTTCTATGATGCGTAGCGCAATAGATAAGCTAGTTCAGCAGTTTGTTATAAGTAGTTTCATTATATCAGTCTGTTTTAAGTGATCTGTTAATAGGTTTAAGGGCTGAAATAGATAGTTCCGCTAGGGTATACCTCAGCACAACCAGCCAGGTGCTTTTACTGGTTCGGTTCCCTAGTGAGGACTTGAATCTTTGGTTGTGTGCTAATAATATCAACGGTTTTCCTACCTCAAATAGTCTCAGTGTGCTTCATAGTGTGCTTCATGGTGTACTTACCATTCATACTCTACTTGTAACTGGTGCGCTATACAGACACTGAACTAGCAAATGTATAAGGATGGTTTAGTCATGAAATTTAATCATATTGGTATTCCAACGCAAGATAATTTTGAAGGTGAAATTGATTTGCCTCACCTAAAAATGACAGTTTCGGACCACGAAAATAATCCATATGGTATCCAATGGCAACGCTACTGGCAGGGAGCGCCTTATCCTGATGTGGTTAAAACCATACCCCACGTAGCGTTTGTAGTAGATGATCTAAATAAAGAGTTAGAGGGTAAAAAAGTGATCATTGAACCCAACTCACCAAGTGAGGGGCTAATAGTGGCTTTTATCGAAGTAAATGGCGCACCTATCGAACTTATGCAATATTTATGAGCTGATCCGAGTTTGTCAGAGTTAGGCTGGTTACTGAAGTGAAAGCATTAAAAAGGTGTTGATAGAATGAATAATTACTTTGAAAGTCCCTTTAAAGGCAAATCCCTTAAAGAGCAAGTCACTAACCCTAATATTATCGTGGGTAAGCACAGTTACTATTCAGGGTACTATCATGGACATAGTTTTGATGATTGCGCCCGATATTTATCACCAGATCGAACGGACGTAGATAAATTAATTATTGGGCGTTATTGCTCCATAGGTTCAGGTGCCGTGTTTATGATGGCAGGTAATCAGGGGCATCAAAATTCTTGGATAAGCTCTTTTCCGTTTTTTATCAAAGTGAGGATAAGTTTTTTGGAGCGAAGGATGGGTTTGAGCGTTCAGGAGATACTGTTATTGGAATGATGTTTGGATTGGTTCAGAGGCCATGATTATGAGTGGCGTTACTATTGGTGATGGCGCTGTTATTGCTAGTCGTGCTGTCGTTACTAAAGATGTCGAGCCGTATTCAATTGTAGGTTCAAACCCAGCTAAACATATCCGCTATCGTTTTACAGAGGTTGAAATAGCTCAATTGTTAGAAATGCAGTAGTGGCTATGGAGTACAGATCAATTAAAGTCAGCTATGAAACTATTATGTTCTTCACAAGTCAATGCTCTTTACGATTATTGGAAAAGCCTACCGAAAGATGACTATTTAAAATAGTTCACTGCGGTGATCATTTAAAAAGTATGCTCTATACTCTATGTCCTATTCTCGATTGAGTCTTTATGTCTAATAAACTATGTAATGAACCTATAATACAATACGATCTACAGAACCTACGTCCAATAGTAGCTACTATTGGAGTACTTTTTAAAGATGGAAAGGTGCTTTTAGTCCGCCGTGCTAACCCACCCGATGTAGGTCGATGGGGTTTTCCCGGTGGTAAAATTGAACGTGGGGAAACGGTTAAAGATGCGGCTATTCGTGAACTTTATGAAGAGACAAGCATTGTATCAAATGCCTTCAATACATTTAACGCTGTAGACGCGTTTGACTTTGATAGTAGTGGTAAGCTTCGTCACCATTTTGTTCTGGTAGCCGCACTTTGTATTTGGGTTTCTGGTGATCCTCTAGCAGGTGATGACGCCCTAGAAGCTAGATTTTTCGATATTGAAGATTTGATCAATACAGATTTAGCCCTTAGCTTAGATGTTAAAGAGATAGCATTACAAGCAGCTGAGTTACTCTAAAAAGTAAGAATGTTCGATATCCTATACCCAAAGCCAATAAATAATTATTCTACAATCACATTTTCAATCAGGGTCATCTCTTCGCCCACTTTAAACGTCAGGTCGTGAAAACTGGATCTGACATTTTTATTTTGGTCAGTCTCTGTTGGGTACTGACGTATGTTGATATTAACAGTATCTTGTCCATCATAGCTTATCGCAGTCAGAGTGCTGTACTTGCCTAGGAGCTGTTGATCGTATTGAGTAATATTATTGGTAATATAATCTAGCTCGAAAAATCCTAAATACAGTGAGTTGCTGGGTAGGTTTGGATTATCTAGAGTAGACAGTGTTTCATCTGACACAGCGTTACTATTGGTTAATGTATAAGGAACGATGAACTTAACAATATTTTGATTTTTTGAGCCATTTAATGCGGTGATATTTCTATAGTCCAGTGACACTGAATAATTTTTATTATCTGCTAATACACCTCTCACATACGGTTTGCTATCTTGGCTGTCATTGGCACTGACAAACTCAGTTAACGCCACTTGATTCTTGTGGTCAGGAAAAGTGATATAAAACTGTCTATCAGTTTCGATACTAAACAGTTTCTGCATGACTTCAGATGGCTCTTTCTTTAATGGATTCTCTAGTCTTGTGTCAGCATACTGGCAGCCACTTAGCGTGATTAATGTCACTAACGCGATGATTGAGCTAGATTTCAAAACATGCATGATATTTTCCTAGAATTTAGGGCTGGTGATTATGATTAATCTCTGACTCGAACTTGTAACTGACGCGGCTGATCCAAATCTCCTTGATACTCAAGACTGGTATTTTGGATTAAATAGTAGACTCGAGCGATGATGAAAGTGTCTGTAATAAGCTGCTCGCTTAACCCCAGAACACGGCCAACTAGTGCCATCATTAATACAAAATTTCCTTGACCTTGTTCTTGGCATTGCGTCAGTATTTGTTTATCAAAATAATCTTCACTAACAGATTTGACTTCGTTGCTCTCAAAAACTCGTAATAAGCTATCAGGTCGCTTCGAGGACTTAACGAGCGTTTGCCATAATTGTGCATATTGCACGCAATCTACGGGATTGATCTTTTTTTCTTGATTATGCAGGAAGTCTAACATTTCAAGAGAACAGGCACCCACTCCACGTAGCATATGAGTGGAGAGGTTATAGTCGTTAATACTGATATGGTAGAGTTTATGCTCATCAATTATATGGCAACACAAATAGAGTAACGACCGTTCAGGCGCATTATCTCCATGCCATATAACCACTTTGTGGTAAGGAGTAAAGTCAAAGTGAAATAATTTACTGATGTCTTCAGTAATATCTACCAACCATTGATCTTCAACATTTACGTCAGCGAATTCTTCGAGATGCGCTATTTGTAGCATATCAAATAGATAGTTGGCTCGTTGGTTTAACAATTGATGATCATTGACTTTATTACCGTCATATAAAGGGCCAATGGCCAAATAGTCATCAAAGCACAATACTTCGTTTGTACCATCAAGCTTATTTTGTTCGAAATAATGTTTTAAAGTGCCAGAAGCTGATGCGCCGTTAGCAATATGAAGGGTAAGCATGACGTATGTCCTGTTTGCAAAAATAAGTGTCGAAAAGAAAAGCTTAATTTTTCATCGAGCACTGTTCTTAAGCTTCTTTATCTATGATTGCTTCGCTTATTCTTTATATATTGTTTGACTGAAATAATAATTAGAGCGATCAAAATTGGATAAATAATGAATATATCTACTCTTATTATCGCTCCAACTTGTGTTCTAGACCATATACCTATATAAATTTCCCATACAATACAAAAGACTATGGCGATTATCGTTGCCATTTGCACTTTGGTAATTTTTTTCACATGTCTTCTCTCTTATTTACTCTCAAGATAGGTTGGAAGTGCAGAAATATGTGCAAATACTTTAGATTGCTCATCCCATTTCCAGTATTTTTGCGTTTCTTCAGTATCGCCTGTTGGGGTCGGAATTACCCATACTGACGTTAGAATATTGCTTTCCTGTTCAAATGTAACATATGTGCCATTACCACCCCATTCTTTATCTTCTGGTAAAGGGTAAACCGTTCCATTTCGGCTATCGACCATCGCACCACTGACACAGCCTGAACCACAGCCCCATGTTATTACTACGTAATGGTTTGCAAAATTCACGTCCTGTTTCGCATATTCCCCACTAATCACAGTTCTATAACGTTTTGCAATTGGATGACTGTCGAAATTTATATTCGATTTTTCAATAGCTATTGGTTTAGCTTTTACCAGCGCCGTCTCTTCAAGTACAGTATCAATAGCGGTAGTATGCATAAGATCCGTATTTGCACAGGAAGTCGTGAATACAGTTAATGCTAAAACTAACTGTATTTCAAAGTTTTTGTGTAGCACTTGCTTCATTCTATTATCCAGTAAACTTTTAAGAGGGGTTTAAAACTCATTAACCGTGTCAACCACAAACTGACGAGAAGCTTCCCCATCCTTCATATCATACTGAATTTGGCGTGTTTTACCTTGTGGATTGGCATTGCTATCGTTTTCTAAATAGAGTGGGAAACGTCTAACCAATACATTCTCAACCAATGCAAACGCATCGTGCCCCATATAACCTTGTTTGAGTTTATCAGTCAGCTCTGGATAAGAGACTTGACTCCACGACAGCCCTTTATTGCTCGAATAAGCAATCACATCACCATATGAGCCACTACCCACACTTTGAGTGAATACTAGAATTTCAGGATATCCATCGCCATTCATATCACCCACATCGGCACTAACAACAGGATCGCTAATTGGTCGCTCGATAATGTCTTCGCCCATTGACTGAATCTGCAAGATATAGCCACCATTACCGTCAGAGGTGCTGGTCACTTGAGTAGAAAAATCACCATAGTTGAGTGAGGTAGCGTATTGCGAATTGTCCAATTGTCGAGTATCCAGCGTATCGCTTAATTTTTGATATACGCCACCAAGCGTTGCACCGCCGCTACAATAAAAAGCTGTTTTTTGTAGATGGGATGTTTCGCCTTCAATGGATAAGCTATTGTCATTAAAGCGCAAATAAACGGGGTTATTATCTACCCAAAACTGATACCGTCCATCATGAGCTTTATGAAGTACGGTGTCTAATGTACAAGTAGGTTTCTTTTTGTCTATGCGAGAACGAATAGACACACTAATAGCATCTTGACCAGCATCACGTACGCTGATCGCAAACCAGTCATAACCCTCGTTACGCTTTGTATAGCCATCTGTGACGTAATCGCCCGTTATATTGTTAGTATACTTATCGGTTACGGTTGTTGTAGGTAGGTCGTTATGTAAAACCGTTGTTGTCTCAAGGTCCTGTGTATTAGTGTTCTGGCACGCAGTCAGACTTAATAACAGCATGCTGGGCAGTAACGTTTTTCTCATCATAATTTTTATTCCTTCAGAAGATCGTTATATGGGCCATTCATAACAGCCCACATCATTTAGCAATTTAAAAAAACATTATCCATTCTTGGCGTGGAATATTGGTTTGTACCTATTTCTATCAATGAGGTCTAAGTCAGGGCACTAGGATAGTGGAGTTCAAAGCCTGTGACCATGTGTATTCAGTAATTTTTTTACTTGTTTATGAAAATTTGATGCTTACGCATAAGCCGCGATTTATGCTTGGGAAAAGCAGTGCTTTTGCATATAAAATGACAATAACGTTGCATTCTTTTTTGCTTTCCCGTTGCTAGAATAGAGTAGTACTAGATGCTTTCAAAACGATTCAAATTATCATTCGTAATACACCAGTTTTATCTTTACAATCTCACATCATTTACACTATCAGATAGATTTAAGGTGAGTATTCCATGCTTTTGAGTATAGTTTACATTATTGGTATTACAGCAGAGGCAATGACGGGGGCACT
>NZ_JAGBKN010000013.1:0-89786 GCF_017498075.1 Psychrobacter halodurans | reverse complement strand
TTCCCGTTCCCGTTCCCGTTCCCGTTCCCGTTCCCGTTCCCGTTCCCGTTCCCGTTCCCGTTCCCGTTCCCGTTCCCGTTCCCGTTCCCGTTCCCAGTTCCGTTCCCGTTCCCGTTCCCGTTCCCGTTCCCGTTCCCGTTTCCGTTTCCGTTCCCGTTTCCGTTTCCGTTCCCGTTTCCGTTTCCGTTTCCGTTTCCGTTCCCGTTCCCGTTCCCGTTTCCGTTTCCGTTCCCGTTTCCGTTTCCGTTCCCGTTTCCGTTCCCGTTTCCGTTTCCGTTTCCGTTTCCGTTCCCGTTCCCGTTCCCGTTTCCGTTTCCGTTTCCGTTTCCGCCACTATCTGGATCTGTCGGTGGCTTATCTAACGCCCATGCTGAATTAATAAAAAAGCTTGTCCAGTCTTTAGGCCTTGTTACTGTTAAAGATACTAACGGGCCTGAATAGGGAACCTCAACATTGATCATATTGTTTGACTGATTTCCATTAATATAGCTGACGGTTACGGGTATTTTATTAATACTACTTTCAGCTCTAGCCTCTTTTAACACATTTACTAAAGTAGCGGTTGTTGATTTGACTCGCTGATTTGCTAACTGTTTACTTATACTAGGAGCAGCAATGCTTGCAACAATACCTAAGACCACGATCGTCACCATTAGCTCAACTAATGTAAACCCTAAGCAAGCTATAAATCTGGCTTGTGATATCTTTACCGTAGAATTATGCATGTCGCTATCCTATTCTTGGTTACTGTCAAAAACTGACGTGATTCTTATCAAACAATAGCGTATTTAACCGCTTGAAATTTAATCTTTATAAAGGCATCTTAAAAGGTTGTTTAATAGGCTTGAACTATATACCTGCAATTTTTGTACCATTTACTATTACTCAAGTCTATGCTCATTGCTGATCTAATAGATTTACCAAGTCTAGCGATACGGTCTCTTATCTTATCAGTTACTCATATCATCGTTACAGAAACATTCCAGAATTATTTAGTGTATATCAAATCGAAGTCGCAAGCCAGCAAGCTTACTGCTGACTCCCATGAGCGAGTGCATAGGCAGATAGGTGGTAGCGGTTGGTCGGCAATGAGGACGCAGAGGCGGTATTGGTAGCTGGCTTATACAAAGCGCGACCCAGCGCTTGTAGGCTCGCGCCTGTGGTTGCGACATCATCGAACAGCAGTAAACGTTTAACTGGCGGGGTTTCGGTCAGCACAAAAGCATTATTGAGATTACTGAGGCGCTCAGCGCGTGTCAGGCCTTGCTGGCTGACGGTGTGATCGATACGCCGGACACCTTGCCATAGCGGTATCTGCCAATGCTTAGACAGCTGCGCGGCTAAGATACTGACCGGATCAAAGCCACGTTTTACCAGACGTTGAGGGGTGGTTGGCATCGCGACGATGACAGCATTATCGTGATGGCAGCCACGTGGCCGTGGTAGTTGACGAATCGCATGGAGCATCAGTGGCAGTTTACTCATGTCTTCGTCATGCTTGAAAGCGCGAATGGCTTGCCGAATAGGATAGTCATAAAAAGTAGACGCCTGAATACTCAAGGCGCTGCCAGCTGCGATATCGACTCTAAATGGTTTGGGTAGCCACGTAATACCATAATGACAATGAGCACAGAGCAGACCGCGACTCAAGTGACGATGGATATACTGAGCAACCTTACCACGGTAAATATCGGTAAGCATTGAATCAGCAATAAAAGGAGCGGCTGGGGATAGATGAGAAGACAGCAGCTGGGATGGTGCGGTGCTGCGATATACGCGGCATAGCTGGCAGCGTATATCTACATACTCTGCCAGCCATAGTCCAGTTTGATAAGGAGCCAGTCGGCGCATTGCTTGTACTCCTTAGCAGTCAAAGACCGTCGACGCCGATAAGGCCTTAAAACCCCTTCCAATCATTTAAGACAATACCAAAACCGATGGAGGTGTTTTCGTGGTTATAGTCAATGATAGACTCGCCATAGCCTTGGAACAGCTGTACATAGCCATTGACGTTTTCGGTCAGTGGATAAATGTAGTCGATCTGCGCCGCGCCTTTGTTGGTGCTGGGGTTATAGCGCAACGTGCCGCTTAGGCTTTGCTGATCTGGCAAGTCGTATAGGAATTTGATATCACCATAGCCCATGTAGTCTTCGATATCAGGGTTGTCTTCGCTGCTGCTGCTTTCGTTATTGACGCGCGCCCAGAGCCGCGGCACGACCGACAACTTGCCCCACTCAGCCCCTGCCATCAGATACGCGCGGTTCCACGAACGCGATAACGGATCATCTTGGCCATTAGAGTGATGAATGGCACCTGCACCTAGCATACGTAGACGGCCGCCAAAGGGTAAGTCAGCGGTCACAGGCTGGGTCAAAAATATCTCAGGCTGATAGTCGGTGGCGCGAAACGGCCGAGAGTTGTCCTCGTTATATACCTGCCAGTGCGACTCTTGGGTATAGCCAAACCATAAATCAGCACTACTATCAAACAAGTCCTCTGCCACTTTGGTCTTTAACGACAGCTGAAACTTCAGCTCCGTCTCACGGACGTCATTGGACGTAAAAGGCTCAGTGTCTTGCGAAGGGGTGCCTGGCCCCAAGTTAGGGTCAAAGGTATAAAACAGCGGCAATACGTAGGTTGGACGATAAGGTCTGACGGTCCAAGTACCGCGCTCACTGTTTTTATCCAAGTCATAAGATAGGCTCAGCGGGGTGTACTTTTCGATGTCTGTTTGCTTGACACCAACACTTTCGAGTACTTTGGCTTCTCGCTGGGTCAACCCCACCGTGTCTAGACTCTGCGTTTCAGGCGAGGACGCCGCTTGTTGGGGCAGCTCGGCAGCGACGGCGCTGCTGCTATCGGTTGTGATGGTAGAGCTTTCTTCTACAAACACCACTTGCGGGTTGCCTGACAGTGTGCTTTGAAAGGTTTTGGCTAAGTCCACAGGCTGTTTGGTGGTGGTATAGCTCGGCGTTTTGCCTTGCTCTGCCACTTTATCAAAACAAGCCAAACGCGCGGTCGCCAGCTGTACCTCGGTACATTCAGCAAACAGTTCTGCTTGTTTAGCGATAAATTCTTTACTGACCACTTTACGATTTTGCTTACCTGCCTCTGCGCTCGTTGATGGCTTAGGGTCGGTCTCGCTCTGCGGCACCTCATAATCCTCATACTCAAACGCCGCGTCTGGAACTGACAGCTCCCGATAAGTTTGCTCGTCCATCGCAGCGTGAGCTTGTAAGGCCGTCAAGCTCAAAGCCGCCGCGATTGCAACACATAGATGGCGATGGCTACTTTGACGACAGTTAAGTGATAAGCCACCAGATGGCTGGCTTGTGGCACAGGCTTGCGGTAATTGACGTTGAGTAATGATATGAGCAAACATAGGTGTCCTTTATCTGACCAATAATGAGGTCAGTAGAGTATTTTAGATAATGAATATACCATTAGCATCAGCGCTAATATAAAAACCATTCATGGATGAACATCGAGGGCCGTGCTGGCAATTTGCCAAGCCCTTCAGCATTGTTGCTTTATTGTAATGAAAATATAGACACTATACTAGCGTTATCCTTGCCACAAATACAGATATTCACAAACGCAAAACGGCAAATCTCCATGTCCCCTTGCTTTGACTAGCGAGAGACAATAAAGGTTACCATTATATCAAGCACCATGCCTGTATAAACAAACAAGATAAACAGAAAAGGACATTTAATACCTATAAAAGCAAATAGTTAGTCGGTCACTCTCCTACTTCCAAGGCACCTTATCCAAAAAAGCCAAGCGCCTAACATAGTAGGCGCTTGGCTTTTGATTGGCAAAATATACAGCATTAGCTGTTACATCAGGCGGGTGTTTGAAGGTGAGACATTCACCCTTTCAGCTATTATTCATCCATGTAGATGATTAGCGATTGAGCGCCTCTAAAGTCTGCTCAAATACCGAACGCCCGATTTCCCCTACTTGCTGATTGACCAACTGCCCGTCTTGATAATAGAGCAATGCTGGCGGCCCAAATAGTTGATAACGCGCTAAGATGGCTTTTGAGTCCTCTGTCGTCTCTGTGATATCGAGTCTGACCAGCAGCCAGTCTTGCATCTGAGCGGGACGATTGTGAAATAGGTTTTTGTCCATAATACGGCACTCAACACACCACTCTGCTGTCAGATCGACAATGACTTTCGGATTGTCAGCCAAAATAGCATCTAGCTCGGCAAGGGTAGTGATGTGCGCGTCATTGGCGCTATTGCTCGCACCTGATACGCCGTTTGCAGATGTCATCATCATAGGCGCGGCGCTTAGAGAGGCCAGCGGATGCAGACTGTCGTCGTTACCCAAAGCGGCACCCACCATCAGACAAGCCGCCCAAATTCCAGCGATTAAGCCCAGCGCTTGGGTTAAGATACGACCTTTACCAAGCCAGCTCCATGCCCATGTCGACAGTACCATAAACCAAAGCGCCCATACGACCAGCATGACAGGCGAGATAAAGACGCGCTCAATCAGCAGCAGCGCCACAGCAAAAAGCAGCAACGCAAAGCCTTGCTTGACCCAGTTCATCCACGCGCCAGCTTTGGGCATGATTTTGCCTTGAGTGGCACCGATTAGGATCAGCGGCGCGGACAGACCAAAACCCAGCATAAATAAAGCGACAAACCCAAGCAGCGGGCTGCCAATGGTGGACACCGCCAGCAGCGCGCCAAATAACGGTGCTGAGACACAGGGCGACACCACCAGCGCAGATAAAAAACCAGCGATTAGGCTACCGCCCGCACTACCAAGCTTGCTATCTCCTGCTTGACTCAAGCGCTGCATCTTACTACTGATGGCATTGGGCAAACGAATATTAAAAACACCCAGCATATATAACGCCAAAAGTACAAACACAATGGCAAAGCTGATTAAGATAATCGGGTTTTGTAGCCAGCCGATGATGCCCAAAGACTCACCAAACACCGCAATCACCGCACCTAAAATCCCATAAGCAGTGGCTACCCCAATGGCGTAGCTGCCTGTCAAAAGCACACCGCGTTTGACCGTGGGATTGTCTTCACGGGCGACGATATTGGCCACAATGGGTAGCATAGGCAGGACGCAAGGCGTCAAGGCCAAGCCCAAACCTGCTAAAAACAGCAATGCCAATGCCAGCCATGGATGAGACGCTAGACCAAAAGGGTCGCTATCCATCATTCCGATAGCGGCAGTCTCACTACTACTTGGGGCGCGATCAGAAGACTGCTGGGTGTCTGCTATGGGCGCAGCTGCACCGGCAATCTCACCCTCCAATGACACATCTTCTATCAAATCATAATCGACGACTTCATCATCCATCTGCCCACCAGCAAGGCCGCCAGCACTCTCTGGCGACGCAGTAGCCGATGATGTGGTTAGCGGCTCACTGATAGTCGCCTCATCTCGAGCGTCAGTATCTACGGTATAAGCGTCAGCATTGGCCGCAGTGCTTTTAGCTGTCGCGCCTTGGCCAGTCGCTGATGCATTATTGGCGCGGCTCTGGGAGGGTGCAGCGGCGATACTGACTGTGGTTTTTATCTTTTCTGGTGGATAGCACAGTCCTGCTTTGGCGCAGCCTTGCCAGCCAATCGTAATAGCAGCATTGTCTAGAGGCTTGCCATCTGTCGTACTCAGCGTGGTGCTCGCCACTACATTGGCCTGATCGAACACTGGTACACGGCCAAAGGTCGGATCGTCGATAGAAACGGGCTGCTGATTAAAGGTAAACGGCGCGGCCTTTACCCCATCAGGCAGTGTCAGCTTGAGCTGATTTTTATAAATATAGTGCTCAGGGGTGATATCAAAATTGATCGACAAGCGCGTGCCAGCTTTGGCAGGGCTGCTGCTACTGCTGACATCAAAAGCCTCATCAACGGATAAAAACTTTTTTTGTGCACGACTGTCACTGCTACCACCAAACAAATCGCCCAATCCTGCTGCGTGCGCGGGCATCGGCGCGCTTAGCCCTGCTAGCAGAGCGCTGGCACTTAGCACAAGTGCCGATAGATAAGGGCGGTTTTTTACACTGTAATGGGGCGCATGCTTGGCTTGTTTAGGAGCGATGGTTTCGCGGGTAGTCGTGGTCGGCGGCTGTGTTGCTATATGTGCGGGCATGAAAGGCTACCTATTTATTACTCAGAATCGAATCAAAATGTCAGCAACGGCTTAGCGTGGCACTGCGATATCAACTTTGGTGGTGATCTTCTCTGGTGGATAGCATAGTCCTGCCTCAGCACAGCCCTGCCAATGAATCACCACAGGGACGTTTTTTGCGCCCTTGCCATTGGCAGTGGTTAAGGTGGTGGTAGCGGTGACACTTTTTTGAGTAAATACAGGCACCTTGCCAAAGGTCGGATCATCAATGGTCACAGGCTTTTGGTTAAAGGTAAATGGCGTGGCATTGATGCCTTTAGGAAAGCGCAGTTTCAGCTGGTTTTTATAAACATAATGTTCAGGGGTGATATCAAACGTAATCGACAGCTGCGTGCCTTTTTTGGTGCCCTTGCTGCTGCTATCCACGCTAAACGCTTGCTCAACTGATAAAAACTTTGACGACCCGTTATTGCTGCTGTTAAATAAACCGCTAAGGCTGGCTGCCTGAGTGCTTATGGTTCCCGCTGCTATCAGTGAGCTACTAGCAAAAATGATGGCCGCCGCACGCACGCTGGCTGACTGGTGTTTTGTCGTAGATGTCGATATACCCATAAATGATACCTCTTAATAACTGATGTCAAACTTGATAACGCAGATTAAATCATGCTCAAAGCAGCGAGGCCGCTCATACAGCGCAACATACATTAAAAATAATTATAATATTAATATATATACCGAGACAGTCTATAGCAAAACGCACTCAATAAAGAGTGGTTAACAAAAATCATAACTTGTGTCACTAATAAAAAATATCAACCAATAAGCTGTTATTGGTTGATATCTAATCATTATAAAAAACTGCAAAGCTTGAGCTTGCTTCTCTCTAAAACTGGTACAGTGTTACTGGAATGAGTTTTTCGTAACCTCTAGGAGCACAGCTCGCAAATAAATTGATAGCAGTAGCACGGATAATATCGGCATGTCGATGTCATTTTGGACTGCCTTTACCCTGCGCCGCAATACATTACTTGCCTTGCTATTGTGGACTATAGCTGCGCGTAAATATCCGCATCTTGCCCTTCACCGCCCTGCTGGCCGTCGGCTCCTAATGAAAACAAGTCATAAGGACGGCCTTCGCTGCCTGGAGCGACATACTGCATCTCATTTTCCCAGCCATCTGTCGGATAGCCACCTTTGATATAGCCGCCTTCGGGATAGTTTTTCGCGTCGCTTGGCGGCGTGATCAGCGCCTCTAGTCCCTGCGCGGTGGTAGGATAACGCGAGTTGTCCACTTTATACATATCAAGCGCGTTTGAGACAGTAGCCAGTGCGGTTTCAGTGGTTTTGATACGGGCTCTGTCGCTTTGTCCCACCACTTTGGGTACCACAAGGCCTGCTAGGATGGCCAAAATGACAATCACCACCATAATCTCGATCAAGGTAAAACCGGACTGACCACTCAGCTTCGCATGAGTGGTATTTATCGGGCTGCTACCTGTATTGTCCATCGTCATCTGTGCTCGGGGGGCGGCTGGGGTTTTATCAGTCATTATCATCACTTTTATCATCGCAGTTGTGTCAGTTATCAGGGTGCTTAAATGGCGTTTAATGCTTGGCGCTACTTGGCGCATGGTTACCTGATTTGATTTATTCGCCATTATCTATCGATATAGGCACCATGGTCACTATAGACCATGATTTTATTTTTATCCAGCGCCGCCAGGTGACTTGTCTTATGAATTTATGTTTTTTGGCTTTGTATCTTTTTTGGTTTTATAAACCAGCGGGCAGGTTTTAGAGATACTGACGCTGGTTACTATAGCTTACTACGGGGGTTGGCAGAAGTTTATCCGGCTCGCAGTCAACAATGTACAACAGTAAGTAAAGCTTAAGTAAGCTGGCGCAAGTTTAAGCAAGATAGACCCACGGCTCACCGTTATCTAATCGCCCATACAGTCCGCTCAAAACAAAGTCTATATCGTCGATTCACCCTAAGTTACATAGCGTTTAACCGGCCAAATCATTCATATTGACAATCGGCAGCATCACTGCCATGACGATAATCATCACCACCACGCCCATTAACACCAGCATCAAAGGCTCAAGTAATGACAATAATGTACTGATAAAGTTGGTGGCTTCGGCCTCTTGCATGTTGGCCGCTCGACTGAGCATGTTTTCTAGCTCGCCTGAGTTTTCACCGCTTTTGATCATCTGCACCATCATCGGCGGAAAATAGGAAGATTTTTCTAACTGCGTAGAGAGGCTAGCGCCTTCTGTGACTCGATCGGCTGCGCTCACAATGGTTTGCTTGATATGTAAGTTGGTCGTCACCGCCGCACCGATATGTAGGGCTTCAATCAGCGGCACCCCTGAGCGCACCAATATCGCCAAAGTACTGGCAAAGCGCGCGGCATTGAGCCCCTTAGACAAGCGCGCCAATATCGGTAGCTTGAGTACCAGACTGTCAATGGCCAGCTTGCCCGCTTGCGTTTGGGCAAAGCGATAACACAAAAAGGCCAGCGCGGCCAATACCAACAGCATCAGCCACCACCACTGAGTGATAAAATTGGACAGTGTGAGTACGATCTGGGTGATCAGCGGTAGCGCTTGCTCTGATTGCTCAAAGACCTTGACGATTTTTGGCACCACAAAACTCATCAAGCCCATGATTACTCCGACCGCCATCACCATCAGCACAATCGGATAGACCATCGCCCCTTGGATTTTCTTTTGTAAAGCAAAACGGTTTTCGGTGTAATCTGCCAATTGGTTGAGGATCAAATCCAGATGACCAGATTTCTCGCCTGCGGCAATAGTGGCGATATATAGCGGCGGAAAGCTGGCTGCTTGCTGCAGTGCACGCGCAAGACTCAAGCCTTCTAACACATGAGAGCGCACAGCGAGCATTAAAGATTTGATATGCGTCTTTGGTGATTGTTTGGCGACGGCGGCTAGGGTTTCCTCTAATGGAATACCTGCTGCCAGTAAGACTGACAGCTGACGGGTTAAGAGCGCCAGCTCATAAGCGGAGGGCTTTTTATAGCGGTTTTTATGCTTAGCTTGTCTGTCATTGACCGCACTGACTTCCACGGGCGTCCACTGCTTATCACGCAGCTGCTGGCGTATCTGCCGCGCCGAATCGCCCTCGAGCAGGCCTTTTTGCATACTGCCGCGCTCATCAAGCGCTTTAAAATGATAGGCTGGCATAGCAGCAGATATCCTAAGAAGATCAAAGAGAGTGAATGATAAAACAGCGCTCAAAACCTTAGGGCATGGCTTTGTCGCCTAAAACAGCGGTGTGGAGTCGTTGCTATCCGGCATCAGCCCTTGGAGGAGCAAGACATCTAAATGCTGCTGTTGGAGCTTTTTATCAAAGTCATTGACCTCAGCGATCAGCATTCTCTCGATGCGTTTGTCACTGGCAAACACGCTCAGCCGTGCACAGATGACAGCCAATTGATAAATGCGTTTTTTGCAATAGCCGTCTAGCCCTTGTAGCAGCCGCACCATATGCGGTGTCTCTAAACTGGCGTAGTCATAATCCGCCACCACCTCGGGCGCAAGCGCCGTGACGCTATAGCTAATGGACAGATGCGCGCAAAAATAACAACTAAATAAATAGCCGACTACATGGCCGATATAATAGCCTCTATCGTAAGTAAAACTACTCACCCCAAAGTGCCCAAGCACATAGCTATTGAGGCTGCCTTGATCAAAGATAGGCTTGGTGTTTTTGAGCTTGCCGATCGTGGCAAAGCACAACGGGTTACGGTCATCTTGAGTGGTCAGCTGCCACCCTGCTGGCTGCTGCGCGGGCATGTGGCGGACGATATCAGCGATGATGTCGTCGACCACATGTAGCTGCTGCCAAAGGCGCTCAAGCCCATCGGTATCCATCAGCCCGCGTTTATCAAGCTGCTGCGCCAGCAAATATTGCTGGTATTCTACAAACTGTGATTTGAGCGTTTGTACCAAATAAGTCGGACGGGTATTGGCAGGAGCCATATACAAGAGCCGTGTACGCTCATGCTGAGCACGGTACAAGGCCAGACGCTGGGCGGCAACGCTGTCCTTATCGGTAGAAGCATCAGTTTGCACCTGTGACGTGACTGTATGCGCCGTGTCTACAGCGCTATCAACCGTAAACAAGGCCAACAGTGCCGCTTTATCAAAGACCACAGCACTGTCATCCTCCTGAGCGTCTGTCATGGGATATTGCGCATCACTGACGGTGCCTTGAGGCGCATTACTTGGTTTGTTGCCATTGGCTTCGATAGCGGATTGGCTACCGACTTGGGCGTTTGGCTTTGCGGTTGGTTCAGTCATAACATACCATCTGCAGCAAAATGAAACATCATCTAGATCTGACTATATGCCTGCTTTATAAGGAAATATAGCACGCTTGTCACAAGCGCTGGCGTCCAGAAGACTCAATATTCCATAGTACCTGAACATCGACGTATTGTCAGCCGTCCATCAGCAAAATACCCACCGCCGCACGCGGCTTAAAATACCTAGACTAAACAAAATACCTAGCCAGATAAACGCGGCATCACGTCATGCGCTAGCCGTGATACTGCTGGCGATAGGCTTTGGGCGAGACGCCGTAAACGCGCTTAAATGCTTGGCTAAAGGTCGAATCCGACGCATAGCCGACCAGCTCACTGATACGGCTGATGCTGTTTTGTTGCAACCGCAAGTAGCGCGCCGCCAAACGCAAGCGATAATCAATCAGATACGTTAGCGGCGGCATACCGACTGTGTCTTTAAAGCGCTGCGCAAAGCTTGAGCGCGACATCCCCGCGACCTCTGCCAGCTTATGTATCGTCCAGCTTTTGCTTGGCGCTTCATGCATGGCGGCCAAGGCTTTGGTCAAAAACGGATCTTTCATAGCCTTTAGCCAATTCTCAGTGGCTTCAGGCAGGCTTTCGATATAGACGCGCAAACACTCAATCATCATGATACTCGCCCAGTGATTGATGACCGCGGTCTTACCCATACGCTCGCGCTCAGCCTCCAAGGTCAGCAGCTTAATCTCCACATCAATGACCTCAAACCTGCCATCAGATTCTTCATTGATTTCGGGCAAAATCGATGGCAGGACAGACAATAAAGGCCGTATCATCTCTTTGTCATACTTACACTCAATCAAAATCAGAGACGAATTAGACTCGCCCTCACCTTTGACATCTAGCGTCTGCGCTTTGCAGCTATTGAGCATCTCATCTAGCGGCTGGGCGGCATCACCATCATACGCTAGCGCATAGCTTGTGTGCTGATGGGTATTGGGAATCATGATAATATCGCCTGCCTGTACCTCTCGTCGATCATTGCCAACATCGATACAAAAACTGCCAGACATCACCAAGTAAAATAAAATTGTGTCTTTTCTCGTCAATGAATAAGACCAATTACCGACGCAATTTAGCCGATAGTATTTGGTTTCAAACAAATGCACATTTTGTAGCAATACGCTTAGAGCGTCCATCTGTTGTTCCTCAGTGATTATCAGCAGTGTCCAAACCTAGCAAAATAAACTATCTCATAGAGAGGACACAAGTCAAATATCCGCTCGTGGACTCTGGTTAAAAATATACATACGTTAGACACATAGACCAAACTCGAGGCGCGCCAATACCATCCGCACTTATGTGCTTGGCAAATGGCTCTTAAATCAAACGATAGAGTGACAAATATGAGCGCCAAGCATCAGATCGCGGTATAAACACGCAGGCACAAAAAAACGCCGGCCAAAACCAGTATCATTATTTATGAGCATCAAAGGATAAATATAAAGAGTAATGACAGGGAGGTCTAATAAAGAAACAAAAGAGGTTCAGCAATAGAGCCAAAGAGGCTGCTGACAGATAAAGAGAGAAAAAGAGAAATTGGGGCGACTGATGGGACTCGAACCCACGACAACCGAGATCACAACCCGGGGCTCTACCAACTGAGCTACAACCGCCATAATATGGCCAAGGAAGGCAAGATATGCAGGCTAAATGGCGCGCCTGGCAGGATTCGAACCTGCGACCACCTACTTAGAAGGCAGGTGCTCTATCCAACTGAGCTACAGGCGCTCTTAAGGGCTTTTTATATATCTAATTAAGATTACAATACTATTGTAATATAAACTCAATCATCATACATAAAAAAAAGCCTGTAAGGCTCTTAAATAAATAGATGGTCGGAGTGATAGGATTCGAACCTACGACCCTCTGGTCCCAAACCAGATGCGCTACCAAACTGCGCCACACTCCGATATTTCTATTTTTACGATAGTTTTGTCAAGTAACTTGTTATTGGCAAGGCCGCTAACTTGTTCATGTTCATCGCTATCGAGGTGCACATATTAAGGGGTAAATCTGATTGTGTCAACACCTATTTTTGATAAATTTAAAAGAATTATTAAATTCCCGCAAAAACGCATGTTTTTATAAAAAAGGCCACAATCAACGCCTTAATATCGATGTTACCTACTCATCGACAGGGGCATTATACTACATTTTCTCAAGGAAGCAAGTCACTGCCCTTATTTATCGTGCCTGTGTTGACGTTAAAGGGTATTAGCCATAGCGTGGCATGATCTGGCACCTTGCTGGCGAGCGCTTCTGTGATAGGCAGCTGGTGAAGCCTCGTCGGTTGCCGCGTGTCATCTTGTACAGGATACACCAGCCAAGCCTGCGGCGCTTGATAAGCCTGCGCATAGCTGGCCAATTGATAAGCATCGCTGGGGCTGATAGCAGCAGCATTTGCTAGCGTTTTCCATTTGATATCGATTACATGACTATAACAGCATGCCGTGTTAGTGACCGTCTTTGCCTTGTGATGCGTATGAGTTGAGTTGTCATTGTCATTGTCAGGCGGCGTTTGATAAATCAACAAATCAGGACGGATAGACAAACAAGCCCGCCCCTCCTCGTCATTTAACCAGACCCGCTGCGCCTGAAACAGCGGCTGATAATCCGTACTGACGCGCCGAAACAGTGCGGCGATACGTAAGCTGGCCCACTGCTCAAAGGCTTGGTTCATATCTAGCAGCAGGCACAAACGTAGTGATGATGGCCGCTGTTTTGTTACAGGTGGCGCGATACCATTTGCCCCAGCGACACTCGACTGGCGCAGTAGCCAATACGCCATCTCTAATAGCTGCTGCGCACCTTGCACGGCGTTCGCATGCAGTGGTTGCACAGCAAGCTGGCATTTGGCTTGCTGATAGACCGTCGCCAACTGCGTCAGCTCATGAGCATGTAGCGCAGAGACCCGCTGCCATGTCGTCGACAACTGAGCACCGATGCGACGAAAACGCACAGAGGTCTGTAGTAATGGGCTAAGTTGCTCTAAAGCACTTTTGATCAGCCGATTGGCTAGCATATCTTGGCTGAGCACACTGCGCTCACACACGAACTTATGCGGCTGCAGCAGGTTGCGCTGCAGTTGCTCTTTTATCACGAGGCGACCTTGCAATGAGGTTTGGTTATCGATCTGCGTTTGATAGTGCTGGGTGGGTGGGTGCTGCGTCAGTCCTTGCAAAAACTGCTGAATGAGCCAATCTGACAATGGCAAAGCGTTGATCGGTAAGGGTGCAGCGTGGCGACCAAACTGCCCAAGATGTTTGCTATTTGGCAGTGTCTGCGGTGATGAGTCGTTACTGGCGATCAAATCTGCCAGCATCCTCTGCACCCAAAGCCGAGTGCGGCTGATAGCGCGCTGCTGCTCTGATGGCGACTGACGTTGAGGCGGTGTATTTGTCGCTGCCATCCGTTTGGGTAATATCTCAAGCACCATGCCACTTGGCAGGTGCACAATACCGATATAGTGACCCACCTGAAGCTGCCACTGGCCCCGCTTGCGCTTGATGCCAAATACCGCAAACTCTTGCGCCAGTAGCCACTCAAAATCAGTCACGTACGCAAAGTCGCGCGCGGTCAGCCGCTGATGCTCAAACACTGTCATAATGCCTGTCTGAGAAACAGCTGGCCGCAGCAGCTCAGGATTACCAGCGGTATGAAGGTCGCTATCGTTATGGAGCACAGTCATCAGTATAATCGCTGATAGATAGCCGCCTGCGCAAACGCGCCTGTGCCTGCTATAAGATCTGCATTTATCCTATAGCCCCCTGCCCCTAGAGCCGAGTGCGGCTGACCAAAAAACGAATCATGGCCCAAATAGCCAGCGGCGCTGTCGTTTTGAGTCGCCGTCTGTGTAGGCCGGCTACCTGCCAGCAGCGCTTGGCTGTCTTGTATAAACTGCATCGCTAGCGGCTGCTCGTCATCTTGAAAGATATATTGTAGCACCGCCACTTGCCCACCTGCGGCTTGCGCTAATTGTGGAATGATTTGCTCGGCCAGTGCACGTTGTAAGTGCTCCAGACTCTCTATCGCCCACAAAAACGCATGGCCCAACTGCGCTTCGCTGCCAAGCGTTTGCGTGATGCGCTGATTGAGGCCGCTGAGTAGTTTATCGAGCGCTATCGTGGCAACTGGCTCAGCACTGTCTGCGCTGTGGCCTGTCTCGATACTTGGTAGCAGCTCAGGCTGTGGCGGACAATCGACAAATCGGAAGCGCCGGCGCAGCGCCATATCTAGCGGGGCTAAAGAATGGTCTTGCGTATTCATGGTGGCATAAATATCGACATTGGCCGGAATACTAAAAGTACGGCCAGAATACGCCAGCTTTACCGTCATCGCATTGGTCATGTCAGTGCGTTTATCTGGCTCGATTAAGCTTAGCAGCTCACCAAAGACCCGTGATACGTTGGCACGGTTGATCTCATCGATCAGCATAGCATAGCGCTGTTTGGGGTCGCGAGCGGCGCGCTGACACAACAACAAAAACGCGCCATCTTGAATACCATACTGCATCTGTAGGCCTGCGGCATTGGTGGCGGTATTGGCAGACGTCATGACAGGGCGAATCCCTTCGACAAACTCTTCATAGCCGTATGCTTGGTGAAAGCTCACCATACTAAAGCGCTGCTGGCTAAAGGCTTGCTGGCGCGCGCTATTGTCGTGCTGCGCTTGCTCAAATTCGTCTAGCTGCTGTGATAAACCCTCTAGCAATTCGATGCTATCAGGCAGCAAATACCACGCACCGCTCTCATCCTTATCAAAATACGCTTGACTGGCGCGGTTGTCACAGCTGACCGTCCGCGAGTCAGCAGGACTGTGGCGACGCAGCGCCAACCAAGCGGTGCTGCTTAAGTTTTTGTCGCGGGCATTTTTGGCCGCCTTTGCCACAAAAAAAGGATGGGCGACAATCTCTGGTACTTTTAGTAAGTCCTGCTGCGACTTGCGCATCTGCAAAAATATCAAGCACAGTACCTCGCGCCAGCTCAAGTCCTGTAACAGCTGGGCCAATAGCGCCTCATCATCAGCGGTGGGCAGATCGTCGGTGTATTGCTGGGCGATTTGTAGCAATCGATAAGTCTTACCGGTACCAGCGACGCCCGTGTAGATGATATTGACCGGTTGGTGAGAGCGGTTTGGTTGAGTGAGCAAGACATCAGACATAACATTATCCAGCAGAGCAAAAGTGTATAAACATGAAACAAGCAATAGGCGGGCTGATTATAACAAGGAAAATGGCGACGTTAGGGCGGTCTGCTCGTTACCTTTCTATCATTTTGTAAGCGCAGCAGTTCATGCTAATAATAGTAGGCAGAACGCGGTTAATGTACCATAGTAGCGGTGACGACTTGGCAGCCAATAGGCGCTTCGTCGTTATTGATGAGGTTTCATCATACGCAATGTCACCTTTAACCTATCTATATAAAGGAATTTTGTATGTCAGGATTATTAAAAAAACTCCCTACCAAGCTGACCAATAAATTGCCAGCCAAAGTAGCTGACAGCACAAGATCGCCAGTCGAACCACCAAACAGCACGCTCAAGCCCGTCAGTAACCAATTTACCAAGCTATTGTCAGTGACCAAATACTTACCGGCCAGCGCCCGCTCTAGTATTTTATCCAAGGCTTTTGGTAAAGTGGTGCCCTATGTCGGCACCACGGGCGTCTACTATGAGACGGTTGAGCCAAACCAAGTGGCGGTCAGCTTAAACAACACTAAAGCCGTACAAAACCATATCGGCTCTATCCACGCCGTTGCCATCACCCTGCTGGCCGAAACAGCCACGGGGTTTATTTTGGGTCTAAACCTGCCCTCGGACCGTGTCCTGCTGATTAAATCTTACTCGGTAGATTTTTATCGCCCCATCAAAAAAGGCCAGATCGCCGCTATCGCCACCTTGTCTGATGAGCAGCGCTTGACCATCCTCAACACCCCAAAAGGCGAGATGGTCATCCCTTGCGTCATCCATGATCGCGAGTCTGATAGCGAGCGCGATCCTATCGTGGCCGAGATGACATGGGCTTGGATACCCAAATCAGAGCTAGAAGCCAGACGTCAAGGCAAAGCGAATGCGCAAACAGCAGCAAGCGCTGACGCAGCATTGGCAGATGCAGGTGACGACCACCAGACCGATGATGCTCAACCCGCTTCACAACTAAGCGATACAACCTCTGCGCAAGACTCGTCTGCCGCCACTACAGATATGGCCAAAAGCACATAGATTGCGTGATCAAATGAAAAACCCATAACAAGGAGACAATGATGTCCAAACTTATCCATACATTGACAGCCCCTTTATCCAAGGTACTACTGGTCAGCGCCTGCGCGTTAGGGCTTAGCATAACAGCCACAGCCGCTCCAGCAAATGCCAGCCAACATGCCACGCTTAGCAAATCCAGCCCTGTCTTTTTAGGAGAAGGTGGTAATTATCCCTTTTCTGAAGCGGTGCGGGTCGGCGATACACTATATATGTCAGGCCAGATCGGCTTTAAAGACGGCAAGCTAGTCAAAGGCGGCGTCAAAGCCGAAACCAAGCAAGCGCTAGACAACATTCACGCCACGCTCCTAAAGTATGGCTACCAAAAGTCAGACGTGGTCAAATGCATGGCGATGCTGACCGACATGGATGACTTTGCTGACTTTAATGACGTCTACAAAGCCACGATGGCCAAGCCTTATCCGGTGCGCTCAGCCTTTGGCGTCTCAGAGCTGGCGGCGGGCGCAAGCGTCGAGGTTGAATGTATCGCTGTCAAATAATCGCGGTATTCACTATTGCGGTATTCACTATCAATGTGCCACTGCATCCAGTCACTATCGATAGAGCACGACCAAATAACTGGCTTTGATAGTCAGTTATTTTTTTGCCGTTTATATGCTAGGCACCCTTATAACCCCCCCTATCAATTTAAAAGCGGTTCATCATTTAGCGCGCTTTCTTTGGTCACGCGCAGCACTTCCTCTAACGTCGTCCGACCTCCTATCACTTTGTGCAGCCCATCAGCGCGAATCGACGATGTTTTTTGGCGAGCGTAGGCTTCTAGCTCATACTCAGCGGTGTTGCTATGAATCATACGACGCAGCGTATCATCGATGGGCACCACCTCATATATGGCAGTACGACCTTTAAAGCCTGTCTGGTTACATTTGTCACAGCCGACGGGTTTGGGGAGTTTGATAAAGGTGTCTGTCGCTTGTGCGCCTGATGGCCCCGATGTCAGATCAATCTCGGTAAAGAGCTTGGCCTGCTCACTATCTGCAGCTTGCCAGCCATGACAGTGCGGGCACAAGGTGCGCACCAAACGCTGGGCGACGACCCCTATCAGTGATGATGACAATAAGAAAGGCTCAACCCCCATGTCTTGTAAGCGGGTGACTGCCCCTATAGCGGTGTTGGTATGTAGCGTTGATAATACCAAATGTCCGGTAAGTGACGCCTGTACAGCAATTTCTGCGGTTTCTAAATCGCGAATCTCACCGACCATCACCACGTCTGGATCTTGTCGTAACATCGCGCGCAGACTCTTGGCAAAGGTCATATCGACTTTATTATTCACCTGCGTCTGGCCGATGCCATCGAGCTGAAACTCTATCGGGTCCTCAGCGGTCAAGATATTGCGAGTCTGATCATTTAGGTCAGTCAATGCCGAGTATAAAGTAGTGGTCTTACCAGACCCCGTCGGCCCAGTCACCAAGATGATACCGTGCGGGCGATGGATAAGGCGCTTAAGCTCACTATAGTCGCTGTCAGACAAACCCAGATAGGTCATGTTTAAGCGGCCTGCTTGCTTATCGAGCAGTCGCATCACCACCCGCTCGCCAAAACTAGAGGGCAGCGTCGACACCCGCACATCGACTTCACGCCCTGCTAGACGCAAGCTGATACGGCCATCCTGTGGTACGCGTTTTTCGGCGATATCGAGTTTGGCCATCACTTTGATACGCGAGACCAAGAGCGGCGCTAATTGACGTTTTGGGCTAATGATTTCTTTTAGCTCGCCATCGACGCGAAAACGCACGACCAAGCGTTTTTCAAAGGTTTCGATATGAATATCAGACGCATTGAGACGGATGGCCTCGGACAATAGCGCATTGATCAGGCGGATGATGGGGGCGTCGTCTTGCTGATCCATCAAGTCTTCTGTCTCAGGCACGCTATCTGCCAAGCTATCGAGATCCGGATGGTCTTCAAGTCCTGCAGCAATGTGCTGTGACTCGCCCGTATTGCCTGCATAAGCAGCGTTTAGGCGTTTTTCAAACTCATCGGCGCTGACACTGTCATAGGTTGGCACGCCGCGCACGCCCTGCTGCTGTAAAAACCGCACCGCTTCATTAATCGCCGATAGTGGTGTGGCCTTGGTCAGTACCAGCGTCGCGGGCAGCTCAGGGTCTATCGCAAGGATGACCAAAACCTGATGGCGTTTGGCAAAACTATAAGGCAATTGCATCATAAGAACGACCTGATAACTAAGAATAACTGCGGTATGAGCAGCATATGATGACAGCAGAGGTGTGGGTAAAATCGACTTTCTCTAAAATGGCATAGCGCTCTTGACTATAGAGCGCGGCTTAGCATAGCGCTGCACCGCCTTCGTCCAAAAAGACTGCCTGTAAACCTGCATGAGTTTGGTATAATAGCATTTTGTGTCAGATGCGTATGAGTTTATCTGCAAGACGCGCGCCCCTATCGCTTGGTGCCAATTGCGCCATCTAACGCGCCAAGTCCACAGAGGATTTTTATTTTGTCGATAGTGCGCTATTATCAGTTTGAGACTTGTCTGATAAGCGGTGCATGTTTGCACTAAGACACACCCTTTCATATTTGACTGTCTATTAGGTCATCTTGCCGCCCGTTATTAGGATTTGAGTTATGTCAGAAAACGCCCACCCCACTCCCACGCCGCTGCTATCAGACACCTTTAACGTCGGTAGTCGTACCTTTTCTTCTCGGTTATTGGTCGGGACGGGAAAATATAAAGACATGGCGCAGACAGGTGAGGCCATCGGCGCGTCGGAGGCAGAGATTGTCACCGTCGCCATTCGCCGTACCAATATTGGGCAAAACAACGATGAGCCCAATTTGCTCGACGTCATCTCTCCAGACAAATACACTATTTTGCCAAATACTGCTGGTTGTTTTGATGCCGAAACGGCGGTTCGTACCTGTAAGCTTGCTCGCGAGCTGCTGGGCGGGCACAATCTGGTCAAGCTTGAGGTGTTGGGTGATGAAAAAACCCTCTACCCTAACGTCATGGAAACGTTAAAAGCGGCCAAAGTCTTGATAGAGGATGGGTTTGAGGTGATGGTATATACGTCTGATGATCCTATCGTCGCCCAAGAGCTTGAGAGCATGGGCTGCGTGGCGATTATGCCGCTCGGTAGCTTGATTGGCTCTGGACTTGGCCTGCTCAATCGCCATACCCTCAGCCTAATCATCGAAAACGCCAACGTACCCGTATTGGTCGATGCAGGCGTCGGCACTGCCTCGGATGCAGCGATTGCCATGGAGCTTGGCTGCGATGGTGTCTTGATGAACTCTGCCATTGCCAATGCGCAAAACCCAGTCTTGATGGCACAAGCCATGAAGCACGCTATCTGGGCTGGGCGTGAGGCGTTTTTGGCGGGCCGTATGCCGATGCGCAAAATGGCAGCCGCCAGCTCGCCGCAGACAGGCTACTTTTTTCAGTAAACGTTTGCTAGTAGCTCAGCGGACACCTGATCGTGTGGCGCTAGATATGACACCACCATCACAGGTCTTTTCTCCAACCTCATAAAAGGATTTATTATGCGACTTCTCACAGCAGTCGATCAATTATTTTTACTTCTTGAGTCGCGTAAACAGCCCATGCACGTTGGCGGCTTGTTTTTATTTGAATTACCAAAAGCGGCGGATAGTGATTTTGTCTATCAGCTGGTAAAACAAATGCAAGAGTCCGACGTGCCGCCAAGCTTTCCTTTTAACCAAGTGCTAGAGCATCTGATTTTTTGGAAAAAAGACAAAAACTTCGATGTGGAGCATCATCTGCATCATGTCGCGCTGCCAAACCCTGCGCGGATTCGCGAGCTGCTGATGTATGTGTCAAGGGAGCACGGACGGCTGCTAGATCGCGCCATGCCGCTATGGGAATGCCACGTGATAGAAGGCATTCAGCCCGAGACTGAGGGCGGTGCTGAGCGATTTGCGCTGTACTTTAAAATCCATCACTCATTGGTGGATGGTATTGCAGCCATGCGTTTGGTACAAAAATCCCTATCGCAGTCCGCCACCGAGCCTGTCACCCTGCCTGTGTGGTCATTGATGGCGCGCCACCGCAACCAAGTCAACGCCATACTGCCCAAAGAGCGCTCCGTGCGGCGCATCATCAAAGAGCAAATCTCTACCATCAAACCGGTGTTTACTGAGCTGCTGGACAACCTCAAAAACCATGGCGACGAAGGCTATGTCGGCACCTTTGATGCGCCGATGAGCATCTTAAACAAACGTATCTCCGCCTCTCGTCGTATCGCTGCGCAGTCTTATGATATCGAACGCTTTAACGATATCGCCGCCCGCCTAAAAATCAGCAAAAATGATTTGGTGCTTGCCGTCTGTGCAGGGGCCATTCGTCGTTATTTGCTCGCCATGGATGCCCTACCCAGCAAGCCGTTGATCGCTTTTGTCCCGATGTCGCTACGTACTGATAATAGCGTCTCAGGTAACCAGCTGTCATTTGTCCTAGCAAACCTCGGCACGCACCTTGATGATCCACTACCCCGCATCGAGCTTATCCACCGCAGCATGAATAACGGCAAACGCCGTTTTCGCCGTATGAATCAGGCCCAAGTGATCAATTACAGCGTGATTGCGTATGCGTGGGAAGGCATCAATCTGGCGACAGGCTTATTCCCCAAAAAACAAGCCTTTAACCTGATCATCTCCAATGTACCCGGCTCAACCAAGCCCTTATACTGGAATGGCGCAAAGCTACAATCGCTATACCCTGCCTCTATCGTCTTTGATGGTCAAGCGATGAACATCACGCTCGCCAGCTACCTCGATAGGATTGAGTTTGGCATCACTGCCTGTAGTAAAGCGCTACCGCATATACAAGACATGCTGATACTGATCGAAGAAGAGCTGGATTTGCTAGAGGCGACCAGCAAAGAGCTTGAGTTTCAAGGCATCACGGTCAAGGACAAGTGTGATGACCAAAACCCTCAGCACACAAAAAAGCTGGCACCATAATGGTACCAGCTTTTAAGATTTGATCGTTGACGGCGGCTTAAAACGCATCGCCCCAAGTCGGTACCACCACTTGCATCAATGGCTTGAGCAGCTTGACGTTACAAGCAAAGATAGAGCCTGATGTCATCGAGTTGTGCGCGCCAGTATGATCGACGACCACGCCGCGTGCTTCGGTGACAATCAGCTCACCTGCTGCGATGTCCCACGGCTTGATAGACATCTCAAAATAACCATCAAAACGACCTGCCGCCACATAGCACAGATCCAGCGCGGCTGAGCCTAAACGGCGAACTTGTCCGCCCGCTTCAGAGATTTTTTGTAGGCTTTCAAAGTGCTGCTTGGCATAAGAGATGACTTCGCCATTGCGTTTGCGCTCAAGCGGATGACCGGTGGTAAATAGCCCACCGTCGATGACTTTACGCTCACTGACATTGATACGGCGTTGGTTGAGACGCGCGCCTTTGCCGCGGCTGGCAGAAAACATCTCGTCACGCACAGGATCATAAATCACGCCGTGCTCGGTCACGCCTTTATATTGTACGGCAATAGAGACACAAAACTGCGGCACGCCATGGACGAAGTTTTTGGTGCCGTCTAGTGGATCGATAATCCAGCACCAGTCGGCATCTTCGCCGCGGCCTTCTTGCATACCAAACTCTTCACCCAAAAACGAATGGTTTGGGTAGCTGGCTTTTAGTGTCTCAATCGTCAGCTCTTCGCTAAAACGATCAATACGGGTGACCAGTCCATCAAGCCCTTTTGACTCGATGTCTAGCTCGATTTTGTGACGGTTTTGATGCGCGTATAAAATCTCTTTACCGACTTTTTCAGCAGCACGTGCTGCGATGACGACCATGGGTTCCATAGATAACCTATTTGCTTGATGAATGAATATACTTAAGAGATAACACTGATAAAATGTACAAAAAATAAAGCCGACTTAAAACTAAATCCTATCAACCTAACAAAAACCCTAGCCGCCAAGCAAACCAAATAGATGATTGCTAGTCGTTGCACCGCCCAAGTTGTCAAATAATTCACACCTACGGCAAGTAGGCGAGGTTTAAGCAAAAAACCTATAAGCTTTATTTTTTACTCTGCTATTTTAGCAATTTTTTATGAATGATAGGGTTTTATTTTAGCAGTTGCTTGAGCTGACTGACCACACCTGCAACATCCAGACCACAGTCGGCCATTTGCTCTGCGGGTGCGCCGTGCGCGATAAAACGATCAGGAATACCGATATTGCAAATGGCTGGGCGATGATGCTTAAAGGCCGCCGACTCATTGAGCAAGTATTCATTGACTGCACTGCCCGCGCCGCCCATCAGCATGTGCTCCTCTAGGGTGGCGATATGGGTGATGCCGTCTGCCAGTATCTCTTCTAACAATACGGTATCTAGTGGCTTCACCCAGCGCATATTGACCACATGTACCTGACAGTGCAACTGCTGAGCGATATCTTGAGCGGCCGAATAAGCGGCAGCGACCATGCTACCAAACGCCAGTAGCGCCAGTTTGAGCGGGGCATCATCTCGACCTACTACCGACTCAATCATCGCCTTGCCGATGTCATAGGTCTGCGCGGGGCGCTCGATGGCAGCACCTGTACCGACGCCGCGCGGATAACGAACAGCCGTACAGCCTTGATACTCATAGCAAGTATTTAACAAATGATAGCACTCGTTTTCATCTTTTGGCGCAGCGATTAGCATGTTGGGTACGCAGCGCAAAAAAGCAAAATCAAACACTCCTGCATGGGTCGCGCCGTCCTCGCCCACCAATCCTGCGCGGTCAATGGCAAACGTGACATCAAGATCTTGCAAAGCCACATCATGAATCAGCTGATCGTAGCCGCGCTGCAAAAATGTCGAATAAATCGCCACGATGGGTTTGACGCCTTGCGTTGCCATACCAGCAGCCAGTGTGACGGCATGCTGCTCAGCAATCGCCACATCAAAAAACCGCTCTGGGAACTGACGGGCAAAGTCGGTCATGCCTGAGCCTTCTTCCATCGCTGGCGTAATAGCGAGCAATTTGTCATCTTCATGCGCTTTGTCACACAAAAACTGGCCAAATACTTGCGAGTACTTTAGCGCAGGCTGCGATTTTTTAGCAGCAGGCGGCGTATCATGCGGCTGCTCATCTGGTAGCTTACTAATGGCATGATAGCCAACTGGGTCTAGCTCTGCAGGCGCAAAGCCTTTGCCTTTCGTAGTATAGACATGTACCAGCACGGGGCCTTTGACTTGTTTTGCTAATAACAAGACGCGCAGTAGCTCAGGTATATTGTGGCCATCAAAGGGGCCAAAGTAGGTAAAGCCAATGGCTTTGAATAAATTGTCCTCGAGCTGCGGCACATCGCGCATCTCTTTGTGGCGTTTGCGCCGATCAAACCCCTGCATATCAGGGCGCTGGCAAACGATAGGCTGGCCGCTATCAGAGATATCTACTTGATACCCCGACTCCCATAGCATGGCCAAATGCCGCGAAAACCCGCCAATCGAGCAAGATATCGACATGTCATTATCATTTAAAATCACCAACAAATCAGCATCTTGCTGCACCGCGTCGTTCATGGCTTCAAACGCCATGCCACCTGTCATCGCGCCATCACCGATGATACAAGCGACCGTCTGCGGCCGCCCCTGATACCGCAGCGCCAGACTCATGCCGAGACCTGCTGAGATGGAGGTCGATGAATGACCAACACCAAAGGTGTCGTACACAGACTCGGCACGCTCAGGAAACGCCGTCAATCCGTCTTTTGCACGGATACTGCCCAGCTGATCGCGGCGACCCGTAAGCACTTTATGAGCGTAGGCTTGGTGCCCCACATCCCAAACGATTTGATCGTGCGGCGCATCTAGCAAGTAATGCAGGACGATGGTCAGCTCGACCACGCCTAGGTTGGCACCAAAGTGTCCGCCACTTTGACCGGCCGAATACAACAAAAAAAGGCGCAGCTCATCGGCTAACGCAATCAGCTGAGCGCTACTAAAGGCATTTAAATCAGCAGGCGTATCGATACTATCGAGCAGCGGCGTCTGCGGGCGCACACGTGGGATTGCCGTATAAGTCTGCTGCAAACTGGGCAGCTGAACCGCAGACGTAGTGGCTGACGCAGATACGGACTGAGACTGTGGGGAATAAGGTGACTGCTGCATAAACCGTACGATACCTACCAATCTGCTGACAAAACGTGCTTTAGGGTATAAAAAAAAGATAGCCAAGCGACGTCAATAATATCTACATCATTATTGATGTAACAAGCCATATAGTTATTTATGTAACGCCGGCATAAAGTCCATCATGCGGCGTCTCACAGCAAGCACGCGAGCATAATATATAGCGCGGCGCGGCTTGGGATGAGTATTATGCCTTATTATCAGACATCAATACCGAATGTTCGTGACGACATAGTAATGTAAGGGTAAAGACTTGTCACTGTATCCGTCAAAATAGTATGGCATAATAGCATTTTTTTTTAATTGTCGCTTTAATCATCGTGCGCCGTCTGTGAACTTTGTGTGTTTTTACCATAAAGCGCAAAACCATGCTATCGTCATGAGCAGGTGAGCGCGTTTTTACAGACTCTACTGCCACCACCACCGGCTTATGCAGGACAGTAATGTCATATCAATTTATTACCAGTGCCAAACTACCGACTCGTCATGGCGAGTTTGATATTCATGTTTTTGAAAACGACGACGGCCAAGAGCATGTGATGCTGACCGTTGGGCTGTCTGCGTGTGAGCAAGTAGCGGCTGATGAGACGGCAGACAACACCCGCGTGCCGAGCACAGCGCATGCAGCCTCAGAGCCGCCGGTGCCCTTGGTACGTATTCATTCTGAATGCCTTACTGGCGATGCCTTTAGCTCACTAAAATGTGACTGTGGCCCGCAGCTCAATACTGCCATGCAAGCCATCCAAGAGACAGGCTGCGGCGCTATTTTGTACTTGCGCCAAGAAGGCCGCGGTATTGGTTTGACCAACAAAATCCGCGCCTATGCGCTACAAGATCAGGGCCATGATACGCTAGATGCCAATTTAATGTTAGGCTTACCTGCTGATGCGCGCATTTATGACATGTGTGGCCCCATGCTCGCCCATGTCGGCGTCGATGCGGTGCGGCTCATCACCAACAATCCAGATAAAGTCGCCTATTTGACCGAACACGGTATCAATGTGGTGGAGCGCGTGCCTCTGCTGGTGGGTGTCAACGATATGAATGCGGATTACCTCGCCACCAAACGCGACCGCATGGGACATTTGCTCGACAAAGACTTTAATACTGCCATACACCTAAATAAATAGATATGTTATGAGTATTCCAGATACAGCTAATACCAATAGAGACCAAAACGTCATAGACAAAAACGTCGCTCAGGCACAAGCAGATGCGGCAAACTCTGCCATACCAAACGATAACGATATCGCTCGCGTCCGCGCGTTTTTGGTCGATTTGCAAGCACGTATTTGCCAAGCGCTCGAAGCACAAGAGCGTGACGGCGGCGGTGATGCCACCTTTGTTCCTGATGATTGGCAGCGCCCAGAAGGCGGCGGCGGCCGCTCTTGTGTCTTAGCAGACGGTGAGGTGATCGAAAAAGCTGGCGTGATGTTTAGCCACATTCACGTGCACAACCTGCCCGCATCGGCGACGGCGCGCCACCCCAATATCGCAGGGCGCAAAGCACAAGCCATGGGCGTGTCCCTCGTCGTCCATCCCAAAAACCCAAACGTCCCGACCAGCCATGCCAACGTGCGCTTATTCGTCGCCGAAGCAGAAGGCGAAGCGCCGATTTGGTGGTTTGGCGGCGGATTTGATTTGACACCGTTTTATCCTGTGCTAGCGGACTGCGTCCACTGGCATCAGGTCTGTCATGATTTGTGCGCGCCGTTTGGCGACAGCGTTTATTCTGACTTCAAACAGTGGTGCGATGAGTATTTTCATCTGCGTCATCGCGATGAGCAGCGCGGCATTGGCGGGTTGTTTTATGACGATGTCAATACCGAGAGCCGCGGCTGGGACTTTGAGACGTGTTTTGACTTTATGAAAGCGGTAGGCAACGGCTATCTTGATGGTATTTTGCCTATTTTTGAGCAGCGTAAAGCCGCCCCTTATACCGACGAGCAGCGTCAGTTTCAGCTGTATCGGCGCGGCCGCTATGTCGAGTACAACCTCGTCTATGATCGCGGCACTCTCTTTGGGCTACAAAGTAATGGCCGCATCGAGTCTATCTTAGTCAGTATGCCGCCGCTTGCCAGCTGGCATTACCGCTTTGAGCCAGAGCCTGGCTCGCCTGAGTTTGAGCTGACAGATTTTTACTTAAAACCGCGCGACTGGTTGACTCTATAGCAGGTCTGCCTATAATAAAGACCAAGGTATTTTTCTATTGCTTAAGTTTTTATTGCTTACGTTTTTATCTATCTTACCAAGCGCATATAAGGTCAGCTGTCATGGCTGACCTTATTTATATAAGGCAGATATCAAACAGCAAAACCATCCGCCAAGACACGTCGACGATGCCTGATAAGCCACGTGACAAGCGCGCTTACGATGGATATTACGATGAGATAACAACTATTTTAACTATCCTTACTTAGTTAACCGTTACAATAGAATGTATTTTTAGCAAAAGTCATTTAGAAGCACTGATGTTTCTAAACATTATGCGTTCATTTTTATAATAAAACGTCATTTGCGGCGCGTTTTTCTCAGCACGCCGACGATTAGCCAAATTTAAAGGAGTAATTTATATGGCCCAAGTTATCAAATCCTCACTTACCTCGGTCTTTGGTATCACATTGATGGCGGCCGCTTTAGGCCTCAGCGCTTGTAGCACCTCTGTGGACCCTGATGTCAAAGCGCGTCAAGACAGCATGAAAAGCTGGGGCGATGCGATGGGCGTCATGGGCGATATGGCCGAAGCCCCTGACACCTTTGATGCAGAGATCTTTAAAGAGCAGGCTGCGTTTTTGGCAGAAGATGCCGCCACGCCTTGGAGCCATTTTGAAAACCAAGAAGCCGCGGGTAACGCGACTGAAGCGGTATGGTCAAATGTTGACGGATTTCGCGCAGAAGCAGAAAACTTCCAACAAGCGACAGCTGAGCTAAATGCTGCCGCCCAAACCGCCACTAGCATGGATGATGTCATGCCAGCGTTTGGTCAAGTGGGCCAAAGCTGCAAATCATGCCACACTGACTTTAAAGTCAAAAATGACTAAGTCCAGAGCAATATCTGTCAAAACCACCTGACACAAAAAACTGCCTTATCTGCTGATTTGGCGGTTTTTTTTGCTATAGGTTTTTTGGTTGCTATAAAAGTATCTATCGGCTTACTTTGCCGCTTGCGGATCGGTAGCAGGAGATTGCTGCGTCTGCATTTTATCCACAATAGCACTGACAGACGGATCGCTTAAATCTATGGTACGTATTGGGAACGGGATATTGACCCCTGCCGCATCCAGCGCTGTCTTGATCTCGACGATGACTTGATGAATGGAAGCGACTTTATTGGCCTGCGTGCCATCTTCGATAAACCAGCGTACCGTCAGATCGATAGACGAGCCGCCAAATCCAGTCGCAATCACGCTAGGCTGAGCTTTCGTCGAGACGCTATCGGCCTTATCTAACGCACGTAAAATCTCCGCTTTTGCCGCTTCAATATCATCTTCGTAGCCGATACCGACTGCCACCTGCAAACGGCGCTGCTTATAGGCCGTATTGACCGTCAACGCCGAGGTGTAAAGGTCTGAGTTGGGAATGACCACTTGCCGACCGTCATAAGTCTTGATGGTGGTGGCGCGGATTTTGATGTCCTCCACCGTCCCTTCATAGTCGCCTGAGACAATCTGATCACCGATACGAAACGGCTCTGAGAGCAGCAGCAAAATACCTGATAGTAAGTTTTGAAAAATATCTTTAAACGCAAAACCAATCGCCACCGAACCAATACCAAGGGCGCCAATCAGCTTGGCGGGCGTAAACCCTGGCACCGCAATCACCATCGCAATCATAAAGCCGATAAAAATAATCAGTGCCCCGCCTACCCGCTGAAACACTTTGACCAAGTTTTGATGGCGACTACGGCTACCTAGGAGTTTATGAACGATTTTTTTGAAAAGTATCGACAAAAACCAAAAAATCAGGATAACAATGAGCGATGCGACAAAATAAGGAATTCGCTCCAAAAACCCCACCATGATATCATTGGCCGAATCAAAGATGCTGTGATACGTCAGCGTATCAGTCGTCGACTCAGGGGCACGGTCAGCGTTTACTGTGGTTCCTGCCTCAGGGGTAGGCATGGGCGGTTCACTCCTTTGATTGATTGGGTAACGCAGCGGCTCATTATGTTTTGTGGCGCATCATGCGCCTTAGCACTCTACGCCATCAAGTCTGCTTGCACAATCTCGATCCAGTAGCCATCGACGTCTTTGATAAAGGCGATATGTTTCATGCTGCCATCTTCTGGACGTTTTTTAAATTCGACATTATTTTTGTCAAACCAAGCCACCGCGTCTGCCAAATTGGGCACACTAAAGCAAATATGACCAAAGCCTTGCGGCCCACTATTGCCATCATGGTAGCTAAAATCGGCCTGACTCTCTGTGCCATAGTTATGGGTTAACTCCAAGATACCGCGCTGACGAAAGGCAAAGATCTCTAGATCGGCACCTGACGGCAGATTCTCACGCTCACTATCGGTCAGCTTGGCCAAAAAGTACAAATCAAACTCCATCTCAGGGAATTTTTTGACCGCCAATAGGGTCATACCCAGCACCCCAGTATAAAACTCAAGCGACTTGGCAGGGTCTTTTACGCGTAGCATGGTGTGGTTAAAGGTAAAGCCTGAGGTTTGCGCTGAGATCGGCTGAATACCTGCACGCGCGACGCTGCTGGCAGGCTGCGCGATAGTCGCTGCATCATCAAGAGAGGTTGAGCTAGACGCTGAATGAGACATAACAATCCTAATATACCTAATATAAAATTAATATAAAAAACAAATGAATCAGCAAGCGAATCACAGCATGGCGATGCGCTTGCTACTTTTATGATAATCAAAAATGCACCAATCAATGATAGGGTTTTGTAAGCAAAAAGCGCACCGCTCTGGTGTGAGGGCCGCTTTCGTCAAGTGAGTACAAAACTCCAAGCACAGATCAGTCTTCTAAAAACCGTACCTTACCGGTTTCTAAGTCGTACTCTGCCCCAACGATGAGCAGCTTACCACTCGTCGTCAAGTCCTCTAGGGCTCGGGAGCCATGTTTGAGCTGACTGACAGACATACGCACGTTGGCACTGATAGAGCGATCTAGCAGCTCATCGGCATCGACGTCTTGACCATTGGCAGTCGCCAGCTCGTGCAAATTGTAAACACTTGGGCGAATACGATCGACGATAGACTGCAGGTTTGGCGTGTAGTTTTGCTCAGGGTTGATGAGCGCTTCTACGCAAGCGGTCACCGCGCCGCAGTGTGAGTGGCCGAGCACCACCACCAGCTTGGTACCAAATTTTTCGGCAGCAAACTCAACTGAGCCAATCTGTGACGGTGCGACGACATTTCCTGCCACCCGAATCACAAACAAATCCCCTAACCCTTGGTCAAAGACAATCTCAACCGGTACGCGTGCATCTGAGCAGCCCAAGATAATCGCCAACGGGTCTTGATCACTGATAAGCTCTGGACGCCTCTGCATCGCAGGATCTGGGTTGGTGAGGCTGTCGACGTAACGGGCGTTACCTTCTTTTAAAAGCTCAAGCGCTTCTTGACCAGTTTTGGGGCGTGTGTCGTTAGGCATGAGAAATCCTTTTTTTCGAATGTTAAATGATAGATGGCTGCTCATATATCGCGGATGAAGAAGATGCTGGATATATAGACCAAAAGACGGCCAATGACGATGAGGTCATGCCGCACACTTTGGTGTCAGCCATGACATGATTGTATAGGAACACCGACAAAAAAATGCTAAAAACTTTTGTTTTAATGTCGTTAATATCGCTATAAACGCCACGACCACTATCCCCAAGACCCTCATGCTCATGATGAAATGCAACCAATTCGACATAAAATTGGCACGTTGCATATCAACACACTTTATGCCAATAGAACGGCACCTATTTTAAGTAGATTAACCATACAAAAGCCGCGCTTAGGATAATACAGTCTGCCCAAAAGAAAAATGCCCAAGCACATAAACGCCTGACTATTATACTACCGTAAAAACCATATAACGAGCGCTATCGCCATCCGCGCTATCCGCTTTGTCTTGCGGGTATGACTCGCGTAACTGATAACGAAGTTGCACTGATTTATAGTAAGGGTTTGTTATAATACGCAATAACCAGACCATGCTCATGCCAGCCCTTGTCCTGTCTTATACTAAAAAAGTACTGATATTAAAAAAGGTACGGACAGGTAAGAGGCTTAGGAACCAGATTTATGACCCAATCTTTAGCAAACACGCATACCAACCCTGCGTCATCAGACACTGTACTGCTACAACTGACTGGCCTACAAAAAACCTACGATCAAACTGAGGTCTTAAAAGACATCAATCTTGATATCCAGCATGGTGAGTTTTTGACCCTGCTTGGCCCGTCAGGCTGCGGCAAGACCACGCTGCTACGTTTAATCGCGGGGTTTGAGCAGCCAACGGCAGGGGCGATTTATCTAGACGGCGTGCAGATGGCAGGGCTGTCCGCGGATAAGCGGCCGGTTAACACCGTGTTTCAGCAGTATGCGTTGTTTCCGCATATGAGTGTCGCGCAAAACGTCGCCTATGGCCTCAAGCTCAAAAAAGTCCCCAAAGACGAGATTCGGTCGCGGGTGCGTGAGATGCTGGCAATGGTGCAGCTAGAGCACCTTGCCAATCGTCGCCCGCAAGATCTGTCTGGCGGTCAGCAGCAGCGCGTGGCCATTGCGCGCGCGGTCATCAATCGCCCCAAACTACTGTTACTCGATGAGCCTTTATCGGCGCTCGATCACAAGCTGCGTCTGCAGATGCAGTCAGAGCTCAAACGCTTGCAGCGCGAGCTTGGCATTACCTTTGTTTTTGTCACTCATGATCAAGAAGAAGCACTGTCGATGTCCGACCGTATCGCGGTGATGAAAGACGGCAAGTTTCAGCAAATCGGTACGCCAATCGAGATTTATGAAACCCCTGCCAATCTATTTACGGCCAAATTTATCGGTGAGACCAATCTGTTTAAGGCAGAGGTCAAAGGCGTGTACCCCGATCAGCCAGATCGTGATGGCCGCGTGACCAATGGCCGCATCGAGGTTGAAGTCTGTGAAGCGCAGGTGCAAGAAGGTAAAGCCACATTGCGCAACTTGCGCCGTCCTGCTTTTGCTAACGATGTACAAGTAGGCGACATCGTCAACCTACTGCTGCGTCCTGAAGACTTGCGCATTTATGATCCCAAAGACGACAGCCATGCAGGCTTGCTGGGCCGTGTCATCGAGAGTAACTATAAAGGCAGTACCTTAGACTCGATTATCGAGCTGGCCAATGGTCATATCATCAAAGCCTCTGAGTTTTTTGATGAAGACGATCCTAGCTTTGATTATAAGCTCAATGAAGCGGTCAAGGTGGCGTGGGTCGATGGCTGGGAGTGGGTATTGCCCGAAGACCATTTAACAGAACCACAAGCACCTGAGCAAAGCGTGGCTATACAAAAAACAGCCATACAAAAGGATGTCAGCTAATGGCGCGTACTAGCCGTTTTAACTTGGGCAATAAAAGCCCGTTTCGTACAGCAACGCTATGGCTCATCTGGGGTTGGCTGCTGATATTTGCTTTGTTGCCAAACATCTTGGTCATCGCGGTCAGTTTTTTGACCCGTGATAGCAGCGCCTTTATTAGTCTGCCTGTCAATATCGACAGCTATATACGTATGGTGGATCCGCTGTATTTTGAGGTGTTTGTTCATTCCCTCTGGATGGCTGGTATCACCACGGTGATTTGTTTATTACTCGGCTATCCGTTTGCTTGGCTGGTCTCCAAAGCCCAGACGCGCTGGCAGCCGCTGCTGATGATGCTTTTGATTTTGCCGTTTTGGACCAACTCTTTGGTGCGGACTTATGCGCTCAAATTATTGTTTGCCAATAATGGTTTGATCAATAAGTCCCTACTGACGCTGGGTATCATCGACGCGCCTATCGATATCTTGTACACGCAAGGCGCGGTGATAGCAGGCCTGACGTATTTACTGTTCCCGTTTATGGTGCTGCCGCTGTATGCGGTCTTTACCGATCTGCGTAACGACATGCTGCTGGCTTCGCAAGATTTGGGTGCGTCGAAAACCCAGACCTTTTGGCACGTGGTGCTGCCACTGACCACGCCTGGGATTATCTCAGGGGTGCTCTTGGTGCTGCTGCCTGCGATGGGGATGTTTTATGTGGCAGACGTGCTGGGCGGCTCGCGTAACCTGCTGGTGGGTAACATCATCAAAAACCAGTTTTTGGACGCGCGTGATTGGCCCTTTGGTGCAGCGGCAAGCGTGCTGTTGACACTGGCGATGGCCGTGCTATTGCTGGCTTATCGTGCCAGTAGCCGCCGCATTGGTAAGACTGATTTTAATGAGGTGGCCTAATGCCTAATAACCAACGCCACATCAAACCGCCGAGCCTCGGCAGTATCGCAGCCAAAGGCTATCTTGGCTTGATTTATGCTTTGCTATATCTGCCCATTATCGTCTTGGTGGTGATGTCATTTAATAAATCAAAAATCGGCTACAACTGGGGCGGCTTTAGCCTCAAATGGTACGAGTCGCTATTTAACAACCAAGCGATGCTCGATGCATTTTGGCATTCTATCGTCTTGGGTTTAGTCGCTGCCACCGTCTCAACCCTAATCGGCACGCTCACCGCCCTTGCCCTACATCGTTACGACTTTCGCGGCAAAGGCTTATTGAACGGGCTGCTATTTGTGCTGATGATGTCGCCTGAGATTGTCCTTGCGATTTCACTGTTGGCCTTATTTTTATTAATTGGTCTGCAGTTAGGCTTTGTTTCGCTACTGCTTGCCCATATTACCTTTTGCTTGCCCTTTGTGGTCATCACCGTGTTTGCGCGCCTAAGCAGCTTGGATGAGCGCTTGATGGAAGCGGCGCGCGACTTGGGCGCTAGTGAATCGACCATGGTACGCACCGTCCTGATTCCTGTCATCTTGCCGGCGGTGATGGCAGGTTGGTTGCTCGCCTTTACCTTATCACTCGATGATGTGGTGGTATCGACCTTTGTCACAGGGCCTAGCTATGAGATTTTGCCGCTGCGGATTTATTCGATGGTACGCGTCGGCCTCAAACCTGAGGTCAACGCCATCGGTACGTTACTACTGGTAGCCTCTTTGGTACTGGTCGTCATCTCACAGCTATTATTACGGCGACGCTAGACGTTGAAGGCTGGCTAATAGCAAGCACTTGATAGAAATATTTGAGTGGAATTCACTGATATATTGTTTATAATGAATTTTTCTCACCCAAGTGCTTAGGTTATCTTATGTTAGAGCTTCGTCATCTCAATACATTGACGGCACTGCGCGCGCATGGCTCGCTGGCTGCGGCCGCCGATGAGCTGCATGTCACCGCCTCTGCCGTCTCGCATCAGCTAAAAGAGCTGGAAAACTATTATGATGTCAGCCTCGTCAATCGCCGCACGCGCCCGCTGAGCTTTACCCCAGCAGGCAAGATAGTGCTGGCATTGGCCGACAGCATCCTACCGCAAGTCACCCGCACCAAATCCAATCTAAAACGCCTCGCCCATGGGCAAGCTGGTCGCCTGCGCCTGGCCTCTGAGTGCCATAGCTGCTTTGATTGGCTGATGCCAATACTCAACCAGTATCGCCGCGAGTGGTCGGATGTAGAGCTGGACTTTGCCACAGGGTTTGAGCCGGAGCCACATCATCTATTGATGGAGGGCGATATTGATCTGCTAATCACCACCAGTGATTTGCCGATAGAGGGTATCAGCTATCAGCCGCTATTTGAGTATGAGAGCCGTTTGGTACTGTCGCCCACACATGACTTGGCGGCGCAAGACTTTATCGCGCCTCATGACTTAATCGATGAAACCTTGATCGCTTATCCCGTCGAAGCCAAACGCCTCGATATCATCGCAGGCTTTATGACGCCAAGCGATGTGAGTTTCAAAAATGTCCGTACCACAGAGCTGACAGCAATGCTGATACAGCTGGTCGCCAGTGAGCGCGGAGTTGCGGCTCTCCCTGATTGGGTGGTGGCGGAGTATGAGAAAAAAGGCTGGGTGGTATCTCGTCCATTGGGGGACGGCGTGCATTGTCAGCTATATGCCGCAACGCGCACGGCCAGTCAAGATATGGCTTATATGCAGGGATTTGCGAGTTTGTTAGAGGGTATTGTAAAGCCGGTTTAAAGTTTTATTTACCATAATCACTCTTTATGGGTAAAAGTTCGGTACCCTAGTGAGGACTTGAAGCATTGGCTGTATGATAATGGTATCAGTGATTTTTCTCACTGAAATAGTCGCAGTGTACTTCGTTGTGTACATGCAGTGAGCTTTTGAATAGTAGATCACGTTATTTTTATTTACCGTAAACGCTATTATAGGAATAAGTACAGCTAACGTCATATTGGCTGGCGCTTTCTTCCCTGTTTCATTTTCATATTCGCTAGCATCAATCCCGACAATATCAATACCATTGCCAGCATCTTCCACCATTGCACAACCTCTCCTGTGAGCAGCACGGAGGTTGTCATACCGAATACTGGCACCAATAGAGCAAACGGCATAACCTTAGAAGCCGTATTTTGACTAAGCAGATGCGCCCACAGTCCAAAGCCTATCAGCGTTGAGATATACACAATAAACCCAAGTGATAACCAAGACTTAAGCGATGCCTTAGTAAACGTCGCCAGCTGCCATGCCTCGGTCTCAAATATGAGAGAAGATAGCGTTAAAATCACGCAAGCGATCAGACCACCCCAAACCACGAGAGTGAGAGCAGACAACGCGGATGCCTTATTCTTTCCAGTATTAGACGAAATAATAGCTCCGTCTGATCCTTGCTGCGTCGCTTGTGTTGACACCTGTTTTGAAGCAATGTTACCAAAGCTCCAGCCTATGGCCGCAATTAAGATACAGACAAACCCAGCCAAAGGCATATCACCACCAAGATTTAACGCAATGACGCTAAGCCCTAGAACACCAACCAGCATACCGATGATTTGCATGCGACTCACTGCCTCACCTAGTATAAAATACGCCAACAATACGGTGATAAAAATTTGAACTTGTAACAATAGTGCCGTCAATCCTGCTGATGCCCCTAAGTGCATGGCAGTAAAGACAAAAGCATACTGCATGACAAACGTACCGATAGCATAGATAAATAATGTACGGTTAAATTTTGGCGGCTTCAGTAAGAAAACCAGTGGTACAGCGGTAAAGAAAAAACGCAGGGCGGTGAGCATTAGCGGTGGAAAGCTTTCAAGTCCCCATGCAATAAAGGTAAAGTTCACACCCCAAATAAAGGTGACTAGTACAGCCAATGCGGTGTATATAGGAGTCATATCGTTGGCCTAGAAAATTATGGCTGGTTATATCTTGTATTAACCATAGGATGTTTTTAGAGAGTGAGTACTACACTTACAAACAATAGAATGGCAATGAGCATCAATGTTACGCCGCCGATTTTTGTAATTAAGTATAGATTATCTTGAGCTTTCCATAGATATCGACTGGCTAAAGCAAATACTTCTGCATAGCAGAAATGGATCAGTAAGACCAAGAAGCAAAAAGCTGAAGCTAAAATCAAAAATTGAGAAAGATAAGTTTGCTCAGTATCGATAAATTGCGGAAATACAGCCATAAAAAATAAGATAGGTTTTGGGTTAGAAAGGGAGGTTAGCAAACCTTCTTTGAATAACCTACCAGCACTTGTGCTACTCACGTCTGAAGTGTTGTCAGACTCTAGGGCAAATGACTTTCTTTTTCCAAAGGCCATTTTAAAACCCAAGTAAAATATATACATTGCGCCCAACAATTGAATGGCCAAGAATATTTTCTTTGATGTTGCAATCACTAGTCCAATACTAGTAGCTGAGACAATCGCTACACCTAGCATTCCTAGAGACAGACCTAAGATGCCATAAGCGGTCTTTTTTCGACCATGCGTCAGGGAGTTTGTAATACTTAGAATGACACCAGGACCTGGGCTAGCAATAGTGGCAGAAGCGATAAGTACGTATAAAGCAATATTATTCATTAAACACGACTACCAGAGTAAGCTTTTGTTGGTATTCTAGCATCTAATTTAGATATCAAACTATGCTTATTTTAGAAAGGACAGTCATTTTGAAAAACAAAAGAGCATACCCCAAGGGAACCAGTCATTTCACCCTTCGAACCTATTAACAGACCACTTAAAACAGACTGGTATAATAGAACCACTTATATCAACCCCCTAAGTAAGCAATATCTAGTAAAAATCATAAAACCAGCTTAAAAAAATAAAACCCAAGCGCGGTCGCCAGCAGTGTCAGCCCAACGTGCAGACCGATCAATGCCAGTCCTGCCAGCAGCCGCCCATCATAGATAAAGCCAAACACCTCAGCGCTAAAGGTGCTAAAGGTCGTCAGCCCGCCCAAAAACCCAGTTATCACAAATACCCGCACATGATCAGGCAAACTACTTCCCATACGCTCAAACCATACTAGCGCCAGACCGATCAGCAGACCGCCCAACACATTCGCGCCAAGCGTACCAAGCGGTATCCAGCTATGTACGGGATTAAAACGCGACAGCCACGCCCGCAGGCAAGCGCCAAGTGCTGCTCCCAAACCGATGGCAAGCCACTGCATAGATTATCCTTCCTTTGTATGGCTTTTAAACTGTATATGGCTGCTAAACATTACACCGCAGGCAGTTCCGTCATCGGCCAACGCGGTACGCAGCTGACGGCTAGATCATCGGCCTGCCCTGCTTGCAGGCGCTCATAGCCTGCATAAGCGATCATCGCCCCATTATCGGTACATAACGCCGGCGGCGCATAATGCACGGTAGCATTGATCTTGGCCAGCTCACGCTCCAAGGTCTCCCGCAAGTGCTTATTGGCACTGACCCCGCCCGCGATCACTAGGCGACTCATCTCTACTTGTTTTAACGCCTTCACGCATTTTTTTACTAGCGTATCGACCATGGCATGTTGGAAGCTGGCGGCAATATCGGCGCGCACTTGTGGGTCGCTGTCAGAGCCAGCAGTGTCTTTGATAAGATTATGCACCGCTGTTTTCATACCGCTAAAAGAAAAATCCAGTCCACGATGCAGCATCGGACGCGGCAGCTCATAAGCACTGGGGTCGCCATTTTCGGCTAATTTAGCGATATTAGGGCCACCAGGATACGGCAGGCCGAGCATTTTGGCCGCTTTATCAAAGCACTCACCCGCGGCATCGTCGATCGACTCACCTAGGATTTCATATTGCCCAATACCCTGTGCGGCGATCAGCTGCGTGTGCCCGCCAGATACCAGTAGCGAGACAAATGGAAACGCTGGCGGATTGGCACCCATCAGCGGCGCCAGCAGATGCCCTTCCATATGATGGACCCCTATCGCAGGGATATCCAAGCCATATGCCAAGCTGCGCCCAAATAGCGCGCCCGTCATCAGCGCGCCGATTAGGCCTGGGCCTTTGGTATACGCGACGGCATCGAGCTCGCTTTTTTTGACATCGCACTGCTCGAGCAGCTCATTGAGCAATGGCACCAGTTTGCGAATATGATCGCGGCTGGCAAGCTCGGGTACCACGCCGCCATAAAGGGCGTGCAGCTCTATTTGTGAATACAGCACTTGCCCGACCAAACCTTGATTGTCGCTACCCATTTGCTCACTGTCAAAGATCGCCAGCCCCGTCTCATCACAAGACGTTTCTAAACCCAATACCTTCATATTTTTGCCTTTATCATACCTTGGTCTGCGTGTTGGTTTTGACCACGCTTTTATCTGCGACTCTCTATCTAAGCACTTGCACAAAAAAAACCGCCATTGTCTGTCACAATGACGGCCAGTTTAGCAAATTTCAATGGCTCATATCGCCTAAATCAGCTCACGGCAGCTACCATATAATCGACCGCTGCATAGACCTCCGCTTCGCTTACTTTGCCAGTCGCCTGCGCGGGCATCTTGTTAAAGCCCTGTGCTGAGTGCATATGTAGCGTCTCTATACCCTTAGCAAGACGCGGCGCCCACGCTGCTTTATCACCGTATTTTGGTGCATCGAGCAGACCTGCTTCGTGGCAGACTTTACAGTTGGACTCGTATAGCTTCGCCCCTGCATCAGCTGCCAACACTTCAGGCTCATCTGGGGTTGGTGGCTCGACTGCTTCGGCCGGTTCAGCTGTCGTCGTTGCTGGCGCTTCTGCCGGCACGGCTGGCTCAGACGTCTGCGGTTCAGGCGCGGCGGCAGGTGCCTCCTCTACTACCGTGCTCGTTTCGGCAGACGCGTCAGCGGGCGGCTCGGCAGTATTATTATCACTACAAGCGCTTAGCATCAACAATGCACTGATGCTGATGGCCGATACGGTCAATGTATTTATACGCTGTGGTTTGTTCATCATGATCACACCTCTATTTGCTATTGTATGTCGATGGCTGCCGACGACAGCGCATACACTGATAGACCATCAAGAGAGCGTTATTCGTTGGTCGCAGGCTCAGCATCGGCGTCTGCTTCCGCATCATTAGCTGGCATGTCAGCTGCGCTATCGGTAGCAGCGGCCTCAGTGGTGCCAGCATTTGTCGCCTCACCTTGGGTGTCTGTGCTTTCAGCATCGGTACTTTCGGCATCAGTGCTTTCTGTCGCCATCGGCGCTGTCTCTGGGAAATCCATCTGTTCAGCGGCAGGAGCGTTGCTACGTGCAAGCTCAGAGGCCTCATCGACACGGTCTTTGGCCAACACTTGATGCGACTCGCCTTCTTTGTCGCCACTACATGCGCTGATACCAAAGCCTAAAGCGACGACAAATGCGGTGCTTAGCGCCGTACTTAGTACTGATTTTTTCATTGCAACATCCTCAATAAAGTGCACATAAAACGATTGATATGATGCAAATAATCATAGCATAAACTCTACCCAAACCGTTATAGACAGTAGGTTTTTTTCTTGATGGCCACACTTGCCAAAAGCAGCTCTACTGATGCATATAGTAGTCCATCTCACCTTGCACTGACCAATCACACCTTATCAAACATTATTCGCTTTTGTTTGGTATTCATGACGCCGCCATACTGTACCAGTGGACAAAAAGGGCGCAACTTAATGATAATTATGAATTAATCAGCAAAAACCATTGACTTTATTGCTATTTTTTATTAGAATACTCGCCCTTGTGCTCTAGCACAAAATTGTCCTAGTTTGAGCTGATGCCGGTAATCTTGAGATATTACGGCTAAATACTACTATACAGCCAAACTAATGCCCTTATATCTCATCCTAATCAAGGAGTCTTCATGCCTGCAGTTAAGGTTAAAGAAAACGAACCAGTTGACATCGCTATCCGTCGTTTCAAACGTGCTTGTGAAAAAGCCGGCGTACTATCAGACGTACGTAAGCGTGAGTTTTATGAAAAACCAACGCAAGTACGCAAGCGCAAAAAAGCCGCTGCTGTAAAGCGTTATAAGAAAAAATTGCAACGCGAAACCATTCGTACCACTCGTATGTACTAATCACTTATTTGATTAGCTAAATACCAGCGTTACAGGAACGCCACTGCTATCGATTGATATCAGTGGCGTTTTTTGTGCTACAATTTTTGTTATTATTACTGATATAGTCGATCCGATATAAAAACGATACAGTGAGATGAAGAGTTGTTTTTCGCAGCATCTGTCGGCGTAGGCACAGCAAGCAAGAAAAACAGTTTTTCATTGAGCGGCTTGATAGCCATGTATCTGATTTATTTGGATTCAAATATATATTGTTATCAGCTCATACGGTATTCATAAAACTATACTCATAAACCATACCCATAAAAAACACCAGCACAGGCTGTTTTTATGGCACGCCTCCCTAGTCTCTAATCCATAAGGATAATAACAATGAGCCAACTCAAACAAACACTGTCAGACAGCATCAAAACTTCTATGAAAGCGCGTGAGCTTGAGCGCGTCAAGGTGCTACGCAATGTGCAGTCAGTCGTCAAACAAATCGAGATCGACCGCCAGATCGAGCTAGACGATGCCGCCGTCTTAGAGGTACTACAAAAGCAGCTAAAACAGCGCCAAGAATCACTCGGTATCTTTACCGAAAATGGCCGTGATGATTTGGCAGCCAAAGAGCAGTTTGAGATCGATGTCATTAATGAGTTTATGCCCGCCCAGATGGACGATGACGAGCTTGCCGCTTTGGTCAATGCAGAGATTCAAGCGCAAGGCGCAACATCGATGCGCGATATGGGTAGTGTCATGGGCGCGCTAAAGAGCAAAACAGCAGGCCGCGCCGACCCTGCCACCATCTCAAAGCTGGTCAAAAACGCGCTACAAGGCTAAGCGCTGAAAAGCTAAACACTGTAAATCTAGGCACTACAAATCTCAGTATAATGGTTTCGCGCGAGCAGCTGTATCTCAGTGAGCATTTACATCAGTAACCGCCCCAATCAGTAACCGCCTAAGGCTCAAAGTCTTGGGCGGTTTTTACATTTTTGATCTCAGCTTTGATATTGGCCAGTAGTGGGCGCGCGCTACCAGCTTGCGCAGTGTTTTGGAGATTGTCTGCCAGCTGCTTGGCTTGTGTCAATGAGGTAAGCGCGGCATCATAACGCCCACTCCACAGCTGGTCATGACTGCGATAGCGCAGCGCATTGATGGTGGCGATATTGGCCAGCTTTGGTGTGATGGTGGTTTTGGCCAGTTTTTCGTTGGCCAATTGCAGGCTTTGCCACGCATAGCGGTCACTTGGCTGCTGCTGAGTTAAAGGCTTGAGTAATGCTTGCGCTTGGAGCGGCTGATTGCTATTGGTCAGCGCCTCTGCCAAATAGAGTCGCAAATCACGGCGCTCAGGATATAGACGCTGCTGATTGGCCAAAATGTCCGCCGCTTTTGCCCAATTGCCTTGCTCAGCTAACAACTGGCTATGAGTAATCGATAAAAGTGGCTCAAGCCCTTGACGCTGAGCTGCGGGCAGTTTGTTTAGCGCTGCAAGCACCTCATTGGCATCATCAAAGCGCTGCTGTTCACCATACCACTGCATCAATGCCAGCTTGGCCCCAGCGCTGTTTTTGGCCGCTGTCGTTAGCACCGTTTCTGACGCATGCTTACCTGTACTCTGTACGCGCCAATAGAGCAGGTCAAACAGTGCTTGGTGGCGCTGCTGCTCAGCCAATGATAAAGGTGGATAGTGCTGGGCTCGGCTTTGCGATTCGCTCAAACGCTCGTTGCTTAGTGGATGCGAGCGCACAAAGCTTGGTAAAAATCGATTTTCAACTTGATTGAGCTGGCTTTGCTGATTCATGGTGGCAAAAAATCTTGGCATCGCCCTTGGATCATAGCCCGCTTGGGTCATAATTTGCATGCCCACACGGTCGGCCTCGCGCTCGTTATTGCGGCTAAACGCCATGCTACTGTTCATCGTCGCAGTCTGGCTCCCCATCATCACGGCCGCGGCAGCATCTCCATCGACCGCCGACGCTGCAATGGCTGCCAGCATACCGCCTATCTGCATCAGTAGCGCTTTTTTGCGCTCGTCTGCCCCGCTCTCATAGTGGCGCTGACTAATATGAGCAACTTCGTGAGCAACGACGCTTGCCAGCTCATCCATACTACTGGCGGCGAGTATCGTCCCCGTGTTGATACCGATGACGCCCCCTGGCGCGGCAAAAGCGTTGATACTTGGATTATCAATAATGACCAAGCCCATCGGTGCCTGCTGTCTTGCTTGTGCATTGAGTCGCCATGTCATGTCTTTGACGGTCTCGTGTATCCACGGGTCATGCTCCATCTTGATGCTTTTATTGATATTGCGTAGTGACCATTCACCGAGCAGCTTATTTTGATACTGCTCAGCAAAGCTCAGCCCTTGCCCGCGTAAGCTTGGCAAGCTTAGCCCTTGTGTGTCGGTGGACTGCCACGAATCATAAGGCGCAGACAGCGCTTGGCGCAGATCGCTGCCGGCGGAGTGGCTACTCTTAGGGGTCACAGCGGTCATCGCCGATATGGTCAATATCGCCGCTGATAGGATAGATAAGGATAGCCGGTGAGCCATGCTGCGCCTATGGATAGAGACAGCATCAGGCGTCAGCAAAGTCGGCGACGATACTAATTCAGGGGCGACTGTACGGCCTTTGAGCGATTGATGAAAATGAAACAAATGCGCATCCTATACAAATAAATCCTAACGTCGTTTCGACTATACGAGCTTGTTTGGGCAAAATCAATTGTCCCGCGCCTGTGACTACCAATCACCACGCAGACCGTCACGATTGTGCAACATGACTGTGCAATCGTTATATCATTATCATTATCGTTATCATTCTAACGAACCGAACATGACGTTGACTATATTCAACTGCAATTGCCCCTGCGCTATTTGTTATAATGACAAGCCATCACCCCTCTCTCAAGTTAAAACCCTCGCATATGATAAGGTTTGTTTATGTCTGCCGATAGTCAGCCCATCACCCGCCCCGCCTCTGACGTTATTTACTTCGCGGCGGATTTGTCTGCAACTGAGCAACAGCAAAGCTGCGAGCTGCTACGCTTGCTGGGTGGCGCAGTACTCATCAGCGATACGCCGCTGGATATGACACCGCCGCGCCTGACAATAAAAAAACTGGTCGACGGCCGCGGACTGGCCTGCCCAATGCCGTTATTAAAGACCAAAGTGGCTCTGCGTGAGGTGGCAGCAGGCGAGTCGCTATACGTGGTGGCGACTGATCCCAACTCACAGGCAGATATCGCCGCATTTTGTCGCCAAAGCCAGCAAACGGGCAGCGCAGCACCCTTGTCTTTAAGCGTCCATGAAGTGACCCATCAACCTGCCAATGATGATAAATCTGTCGCGCATTTCGATACAATATATCACTTCATCATTACCAAAACCGATAGCAACTAACGATGGCTATCCTTTACAATTACAACTATAAAGATTTTTATCTGACTATTTGCTTAACTATTTAACCAAGGTCAAAAATATGGCTAATCCTTCTAATAATGCTGCAAAAACGAGTAAAAAAGACGAGGCAGCGCCGATAAAAAATGAAGCACGCGATGCGGCGCTAAAAGCCGCTGCCGAGCGGCCACCCTATGACGCCAGTACCCTTGGCGACACCAGCACCCGTGACTTGGTGCCTGCGATGCCGACCCACTTGTCCGCGCCAGGCGTCAACTTGGGCGCCTATATCAATACCGTTCATCAAATCCCCATCTTGACACCGACCCAAGAGCAGGAGCTGGCTCATCGCTACTATGACGAAGGCGATGTAGAAGCGGCGCGCTTATTGGTCATGTCACATCTGCGTTTTGTCATTCATATCGCTCGTAGCTATTCAGGCTACGGATTGCCGCAGGCGGACTTGATTCAAGAAGGTAACTTGGGACTGATGAAGGCGGTCAAACGATTTGATCCTAATAAAGGCGTACGTTTGGTATCCTTTGCCGTTCATTGGATCAAGGCAGAGATTCATGAGTTTGTGATTCGTAACTGGCGTATCGTCAAAGTCGCCACCACCAAGGCGCACCGTAAGCTGTTTTTTAATTTACGCAGCTTAAAAAAAACCAATAACCAGCTGACGCTAGAAGAAGCGGATGCCATTGCCAAGGACTTAAACGTCACGCGTAAGCAAGTGCTAGAGATGGAATCGCGTCTGACCTCTTACGACGCCTCATTTGAAGCGCAATCTAGCGATGATGACGATGGCCGCTATGCGCCGCAGTTGTTTTTAGAAGATGGCATCGATCCCGCCGAGCAGCTCGAAGAAGAAGACTGGGAAGAAAACAACTCCTCAGCACTGCTTGCTGCGATGGGCACATTGGATGATCGCTCACGTGACATCGTCGAGCAGCGCTGGCTTTCTGAGCAAAAATCCACCTTGCATGAGCTGGCAGCAGTCTACTCTATCTCAGCGGAGCGCGTACGCCAGATCGAAAAAAACGCCATGGACAAGATTCGCGATGCCATGACCATCGATAGCGTTATCTTACCCGATGACATTCAATAGACAGTACAAAGTACATGGCAGCAAATAGTACAGAGCAGTAGATAGTGCAGAGCATGATGCAGTACATAACACGAGTTTTGCTATGGTAAATTGGATAGGAATTGCGGCGATTAATATGGCCATTGCCGTGGCTCTAGGGGCATTTGGCGCGCATGGTCTAAAAAACCTCGTCAGCCTGCAACAGTTAGAGTGGTGGCATACCGCAACGCTGTATTTATTTGTCCATGCGCTCGGTCTGCTGATCGTCGGCGTATTGATACGTCTAAGGTACGCGACGCAAGCCCCCGCATGGCTGCTACAAGTCGGTATTATCATATTTGCTGGTAGCCTATATGCGATGACGCTGGGCGCGCCGCGCTGGTTTGGCGCTATCACGCCTATCGGCGGCGTACTGATGATAGCAGGCTGGCTATGGTTAGCGATATCCGCGTTTACCATCAAGCCGGCAGCCGCAAAATAGCTTATCAGGGCTGATAGCCATGATAAAAAAATGATAAAGAGTAAGGCGACTGATAGTATGACCCATATGTCAGCGCCGATAAAAGGAACAAGACTGCATTAGGGAGCATCTGTTATGAGTACTATTAGTGTCAATGGTAAACATCTACAAACCACACACCAGACGGTGCAGCTGGTCATCAATGAGCTTGGCCTGAGTAAAGGTCGCTATGCGGTAGAAGTCGACGGCGAGCTGATACCAAAAAGCGAGCTTGCTGGCATGCGTGTCAAAGAAGGCATGAGCATCGAAGTGGTACAAGCCGTCGGCGGTGGCTAGGTCTTAGCGACCGTATAGCTATTTACTCTGCCGTTACGTATCGTCAGTTCGATATAAAATCGCTATGCTGATAATAAACGGCTCTGATTAAATAGTTCTGATATAGCAACCGGCTCTGATATAGTAAATGGCACAAAAGAAAAGACCTTAGCTCATAAGTGCTAAGGTCTTTTCTTTTATGCCGTTTATTTGTTTATAAGAAATTAAGGCCTAATAAGGTAATGACATTATAATAGTAGTTGTGTTGTCCTACGCCCTATTAGACCTTAATAGGATCATACCGCTGGCGCTATCTCGGCTGGCGTCACATCTTGATAACGTCCATCACGCCCTGCCCCTTGTGTTTTCTTACGCTCTTGACGGGTTTTGTACTTACGGACTTGTCTATCGAGCTTGTCTGCCATGTCGTTGATGGCTTTGTACATATCATCTTCAGACGCTTGGACAAACATCTCTTGACCCGCCACTCGCATAATGGCTTCGGCCTTATGGCTCTTCATGCCGCCGTCACTGGCGCCGCTATTATCGAGCGATAGTATCACTTTAATACTCTGTATCTGATCAAAATGTCGCTCTACTTTTTCTAGCTTTTCGCGAACTGCCTTGTCCATGGCTTCGGTAACACTGATATGATGACCACTGATAGAAACATTCATATTATTGTCCTTTTGTTTATAACTCACAATCAACAGATGACATAGCCGTCCTGCCTGTATCACCCTGCCTTACCAACAACTCATTAATCAAATCTAAGACCCTTGTTAGCTATGCCTCTGATAGATAGACCGTTAGCCACCAGTATCTTTAGCAAAAATCAACGTATCCTTATATCGTCTCTTTGGTTGCTAATGAAGATAAATACCGTCAAGGTAAATACATTCTATAAATACGTACTGAGGTTAAACTCTTAGATTTTGTACTTGGGTTTCGTTGTTGGTATGACTCTAATTTGTCATGAAAGCGGCGTAGTAGCAAGCCATTAAATTGTAATTAAATGTAATAAAAACTGTTGTTTCTATCAAGTTTCTATATAATCAAAAAATTTTATTTTTTATATCTAGATATAGAGTGCAGCAACACAGTAGCATGGTCTATGGCTGATATTGACGCAAAAAAATAACGCCGCTCATATCGTGATACTAGCGGCGCTATTTTAGTTTTTGAGCATATAAAATGAAATGGACTGAAGACATATCTATTCGAAAATAAGCGCCTGAACATGAGTGCTTGATGATAAAAAGATGCGTTAATATTTTTGTTTACGCTGGGTGGACGAGCCGATATTCATCGCTTCACGGTACTTGGCCACCGTACGCCGAGCGATATCGATACCATCCGCCAATAGCGTCTCTTTGATACGGCTGTCTGATAAGGGCTTTTTGGGGTCTTCGTCGGCGATCAGCTGTTTTATCATGGCGCTGATAGCGGTCGATGAGATATCACCATCTGCGCTACTGACATGCGAAGAAAAAAAGTGCTTAAGCGAAAATAAGCCCTGCGGTGTCAAGATGGTTTTGCTGGTGGTCAAACGTGAGACCGTCGATTCGTGCAGCCCGACCTCATCGGCAATGACTTTGAGAACCAATGGCTGCATGGCGGTGGCACCCTGCTGCAAAAACGCTTGTTGATGATGCACGATGCTGGTCGCGACTTTTAGTAGGTTTTGATTGCGCTCTTCGATACTCCTGATAAACAATCTGGCATCGGTGAGGTTGTCACGCAGGTACTGATTATCAGGGCTATCATCACCGCGCTTGACCAAGCTGGCGTACTCTTGATTGACCCGTAGCTTGGGTAGCGTCTCAGGGTTTAGGCGTACTTGCCAGCCGGCCTCCTGCGCGTCAGGCAAACCCGTAGGGCGACGAATGGGCGTGACCAGCACATCGGGTATGTCGTAGCTGTCTGGCGACTGAGCATGGTCGGGCTGGTTTTTTTGAAAGACGACGCCTGGTAGCGGGGTCAATGTGCGCAGTAACGTCAAGGCAGGCATGATGTCCTCAGAAGTCAGCCCTGTGTACTCAGTCAATGCCTTGATATTATTGCTGACCAGATACTCACTAGCAGATAAAAGCGCGTGAGCTTCTTTTAGATATGCGGTACTGGGATCGAGCTTTGCGAGCTGCAGGGCAAGGCATTCGCTTAAATCACGAGCGCCAACGCCCAGTGGATCGCAAGACTGGACAATACGAAGCACGGCCAGTATCTCATCGCGCTCGACCCGCTCCTCCCACTGATAAAAGCTGGCCATGGTATCCAAGCTCTGTAACAGCTCATCGATATCGAGCCGAACAAACCCCATCTCATCCATCGAGTCTATCAAATATTCAGCGATCAAAGTATCGGTGTTTGATAAACGCTTAAAGTTTAATTGCCAGCGCACATGGTCTTGAATAGTGGCAGAGGTGCCCCCTTGATAGCTATCAAAGTCCTCATTCGCGTGCTGCGCGCTGCTGGTCGTCTGACTGCTCGCGGCGGATGCATAGTTATCGGTATTATAATTATCGGCACTATAGTTATCTGTACGATAGTCAGTAACATTGTCATCATCATTGTAGGCCGCTGCGTCGAAGTCCTTTAGACTATCATCACCTGCAGGAGCGCCGTTTGTCTCCAGACCAGCTGTCGCCAAACGGTCAATGTCTATGTCTACGCCACTATCTGCCCCATACTCGCCCGTCTCTTTTGCTGTGCTACTAAACGCATCGGTGGCCGTCGTCTGATTCCAGTCATCAAGCGTTAAGCTATGCTCAGCTGTCTCCATACTGTCGTTCGCGCCGCTGTCAGAGCCCTCACTGTCGCCATATTCTTCACCGTCCTCGATGCGTTCGAGCAAAGGATTGCTATCGAGCTTGGCCTGAACCTCTTGCGCCAGCTCAAGACTAGAGAGCTGCAGCAACTTAATGGCTTGCTGCATCTGCGGGGTCAGCTTTTGTGAGGTACTCAGCGTGGTTGCCAATCCGAACGACATACTCATGGGTGGCTTATTACACTCCGACGATGGTGATAGTCAATAAACAACTGGCTAAAATTGTGATTTAGCCCTAACAGGACACGACGATAGCATTTTCTGTTGCAATTTTGCTACGATAATTTATGCCTAGCCCAGATACGCTTATTTTACTATTACTATAAAACCTTCTAAAATCAATGTTTTCGCTATCATTGCTGGCATGCTGACGCAGCCGACTGGCAAAGCCTACAAAATCTCAATATTAGGGCGCGTCCTCAATTCAATCGATAGTTATCTAAATGGGCTAAAATAAACACCAACATAAACGACAACTAAAACACAATTGAGAATATTATGAACCACAACCAAGCGAACGACCAATCATTTGCCGTCGCTGCCATTCAAATGAATAGCCAGCAGGACATCGAGCAAAACCTAGCAGACATTGAGACGGCCATTAGCGCCGCTTCCCAGCAAGGCGCTCACATGGTGGTGTTACCAGAAAACTGCTGTAGCATGGGGCAACAGTCTGCCACAGCCGAGCGCTTCGATGAGCTATCATCGACGATAGCAGGCTATGCCAGTACTCATGGTATCTATGTGCTGGCAGGCTCATTGCCTTGTCCTTATCGCCCTGATGGTATTGTCGTCCCTGATGGTAGGCTGCGTCAAGTCAGCCAAGTGTTTGCCCCTGACGGTACGCGCGTGGCCCGCTATGACAAGATTCATCTGTTTACCGCGACAGTCGCTGACAAAACAGGCAGCTATAATGAAGCGGCGACCTTTGAGCCTGGCACCCAAACCGTCGTGACGCCGCTAGAGACTGAGGATACAGTCTACCAGCTGGGTATGATGGTCTGCTTTGATTTGCGTTTTCCAGCGTTGGCTCAGCGCCTGCGTCAAGCTGGGGCAGATATGCTGAGTGCTCCTTCAGCCTTTACCTATTTGACTGGGCAAGCGCATTGGTCACTGCTGCTACGGGCACGGGCACTAGACAGTCAATGCATAGTGATTGGGGCGGCGCAAGGGGGAGACCACACTTATCAGGACGGTCACACACGGCAGACATGGGGACATGCTGCCATCACCGCCTATGATGGCACGGTGCTCAGCAGCTACGATGACAGCGAGCTACAAAAAGTGAGCGCCACAGAAAACCAGCGCTATGCCATGGTGATGGCGTCTTTAGACAAATCGCAACAGCAGCAAGGACGACAAAAATTGCCGATTTTTGACTGTCATCGTTTGGCATAAAGCCGTCTGACGAATAATTTGATGATTAAATTGTTAATAGGGCAATGCCGTCACAAGGCACAAGGCACAAGGCACAAGGCACAAGGCACAAGGCACAAGACGATAGAATCTTATAAACAATGCCAAGTCTACTCGGTATCACCATCAACTTGTGTGTGAGTGGCACGCGGATGAGCGCGGTCATAAACCTGCGTGAGCTTGGCAAAATCAACATGGGTATAGATCTGTGTGGTGCTGATATCACTGTGCCCGAGCATTTCTTGTACTGCACGCAGGTCGCCACTGCCTGAGAGCATGTGTGAGGCAAAACAGTGACGCAGCAAGTGTGGATACATGTTTTGGGCGATACCAGCGCGGGCAGCGGCTACTTTTAGACGCTGCTGCACCGCTCTGGTCGATAGGCGGGTGCCCAGCTTTTCGCTGATAAACAGCGCGGTGTCCATCTGCTCAACCCACAGCTCACGGTGCGGCAGATAGCGGCGTATGGCCTCAGCGGCTTTGCGCCCTAGCGGTAGCAAACGCGTTTTGTTGCCTTTTCCTGTGACGCGCACGCGTAAGTCAGACAAATCGATATCGCTCACATCAAGTGCCACCAGCTCGCCGACACGAAGACCACTGCTATAGAGCAGCTCAAACATCGCCTTATCACGTAACCAAAGGCGCGCCTGCTCTGGAGTATCGGGCACTTCTTGCTCAAGCAATTGGGTGAGTAAATCGACATCCGCGATAGATGGTAGAGGTCTGGCACTGCGTTTGAGCTGATAGCCAGTGGTTGGGTTGATACGGGCTAGGCCCTCTTCTATCAGCCAACCATAAAAATGGCGAATGGCGGACAGCTCCTGTTGGACGCTGGCCAGAGCAAGCTTGTCTTCATCGAGGCGCTGGCTGATATGCTGAGCCAACTGGCGCTTATCACAGCGCGTCCATGTCAGACGCTTGCCCCGCAAAAACAGCGCCAACTGATTTAACCCAGCAAAATAAGCCGTCAAGGTGTGCTCAGAATGATTGCGTACCGACAAGGTGTTGAGCCAGCGATGCACTGGGGACAGCAGCTCACGCAGTGCCGCATCGGCCTCTCTGCTTGTCGCCAGCGAGCCTGAGCGCCGCGCTTGTGAGGCGTCGTCTGCTGCTAATGCCGCCGCTCGCCCTAAGTCTGTATCTACCTCTTTATCTAAGTCTTGTTTTTGACTGGTGCGTCGCTGCGTCTTGTTATGAGACGTCCTTTTGCTGGACATGACCATTGCTGTTACCTACTCGCCAAACGTACATGCTGGGCAGTTTTTATTAACCCTCAGAGCTTGGTTTGATACCCGCTTGCGCCATCAGCCCATCCGGACTAAACACTCCTTCGTAGACAAAGGCCGTCGGGCCGGTCATCATCACCGAATAACCAGGCTGCCACTTGATAATCATACTACCGCCATATAGCTGCGCGCGTATCTCTTCGCCCTCGTCGAGCCAGCCTTCACGAATACCGACGGCCACCGCCGCACAGGCACCTGTACCACACGCTTGGGTCTCGCCCACGCCGCGCTCATAGACACGCAAGCGAATGTGCCGCTGATTCATGATTTGCATAAAGCCGACATTGACTCGCTCTGGAAAAGCAGGGTGCGACTCGATGGCTTTGCCTAATGTCTCGACATCGGCGCTTAGGACGTCATCGACCTTGATCACCGCATGGGGGTTGCCCATATTGGCCACATAAAGCTGCACAGGCGTGCCATCGACATCGAGATGATAGGCGTTTTGAATCTTGGTGGTGGCTTTTGGGGTAAAGGGAATCTCGTCTGGCTCAAACTTGGGCTTGCCCATATCGACCTCGACCCAGCCGTAGCGGTCGGTGGTCAACGAGATGATGCCGCTGGCCGTCTCGACACGCAGACGCTGCTTAAATGATAGCTTTCGTGCCTGCACAAAACGGGCAAAGCAGCGCGCGCCATTGCCGCACTGCTCTACTTCTGTCCCATCGGTATTAAAAATACGATAGCTAAAATCCACGTCAGGACGCATCGGCGGCTCGACGACGAGCAGCTGATCAAAGCCGATACCGAGATGACGATCACCCAACAATTGCACCAACTCTCTGGTGAGATCTAAGCGCTGGGTCACCAAATCGATGACCATAAAATCATTGCCCAGACCATGCATTTTTGTAAATTCTATTAGCATACCCTTGATATCCTATCCTAATTTTTATGTATGCGTTATATTAGCACGCTGTCAGATACAATGATAATTATCACCGTTAAATACCCAATTATCGTCATCAGTTCGGCCATACGGGCTAGGGCGCATCCTGCCATAGCTGCTCATCTGCATAGAGCGCCTCGACTGTCTCGCGCGGGCGAATCAGTTGATGACGCTCGCCCGCTACCATGACTTCACTGGCGCGCGGGCGTGAGTTGTAGTTACTACTCATGGTAAAGCCATAAGCCCCCGCTCCTGTGATGGCCAGCGTATCGCCTGTCTGTAAGGATAGCAGACGATCTTTTGCCAAAAAGTCGCCCGTCTCACAGATAGCGCCGACGATATCCCACGTTTGGGTATCAGCCGTCTCGATACCAGCGCTTGGCAGCACAGTTGGTATCACTGCCATTTCAGCCTGATAGAGCGCTGGACGGATCAAATCATTCATTGCCGCATCGACGATGGCAAAGTTTTTGTGCGCTGTCGGCTTGAGGACATCGACGCGAGTCAACAGCACGCCTGCATTGGCCACGATACTACGGCCCGGCTCAAAAAACACTGTCAATCCCAGCTCACTCAGCTTAGGCAGTAACGCTTGCGCAAAGTCCTCGATAGATACTGGCATCTCATCGATATAGCGGACGCCGAGGCCGCCGCCCAAATCGATATGGCGCAGCTCAATACCGTTATCACGTAAGCCCTGTATCAGCTCAATGACTTTATCTAATGCCGCCACAAAAGGCGCCACTTCTGTCAGCTGCGAGCCAATATGACAATCAATACCGACAATCTCGATATGCGACAAAGTCGCGGCTTGCTGATAGAGCGCTAGCGCTTCTTGGTGCGCGACACCAAACTTATTGTCTTTTAGGCCCGTTGAGATATACGGATGGGTCTTGGCATCGACGTCTGGATTGACACGTAGCGAGATCGGCGCTGTCTTATCCAGCGTCTTTGCTACCTCGTTGATCAACGCAAGCTCGCTGATAGACTCGATGTTAAAGCAGCCGATACCTTGGGTGAGGGCATACTCAATATCGCCATAGGTTTTGCCGACGCCTGAGAATACCACGCGATCAGCCCTACCACCTGCTGCCAGTACGCGCATCAGCTCGCCGCGTGAGACGATATCAAACCCAGCGCCCGCCTGTGCCAGCACCCCTAGCACCGCAAGGTTTGAGTTGGCTTTTACGGCGTAGCATATCTGATGCTCTACGCTGGCAAAGCTTTTGCTATAGGCGTGATAAACGTCCAATATTGCTTGTTTGGAGTATACATAGCATGGCGTGCCGTAATGATTGACCACCTCATCGATATTGACCTGCTCCATATGCAGTGCGCCATCGCGATAATCCAGCGCAGGCAGATGAGCGGTTAGCGCCTGCGGGTCAATATACAGCCCTTGTGCGGTATGGGTAGTGACGGATTCGCCGATTTTTTGCTCAGAATGACTCATATAAATATCTCTACATTGATCAAGGTGTTAAGAAGATGGCAAGGACAAAAATGCACGACTAGCGCGGCAACAGCCCTATCAAATATTGTATGGCTAGCATATAAACGACTCCCAAACACTGCCATAACAGTGTGGACACCGAGACAATCAAGCTCACAAGCTGGCTCACCCTAAGAGCGGCTACCCTGCGATGCTTAATTGCTAGTTGCTAGTTGCTAGTTGCTAGTTGCTTAGTGAATTAGTGAATTAGTGAATTAGTGAATTAGTGAATTCATAACTTACTAGTTTGGTCATTTGCCTTAGTAGTCGTTGGGATCGGTACTGGGCGCTGGTAGCTGCCAGTCATCACGCGGCTGATACTTATCATCATCAATACCAGCAAAGGCGGCATCTTGCGGATGGCTGGTACTGCCGAGCGTCTCTGTGCTTTGCTGCACCGTTTGGTGACTATCATCCACCAGATACAGGCCGCCCTTTTGCCCGCAGCCTGACAAAGCCAGCAGTGATACGGCACTCACGATAAATACTGGCTTCATAGAAGTAAGGCCGACGCGGCGATGGGCGACTGTGCTGGTCGCGTTCTGGAGATGGGTCGAGCGGCGAGTAAAAAGCATAGCGTGGATGACCTATGTGAATGACCGATAACGATGTATATAACAGTATGATATATAACAATATATAGTGAGCTCAGTATAAAAACTGATACAGTACGACTGGGATGAATTTTGCGCCGCATCTGTCTGCGCAGGCACAGCACGCCAAAAAAGTTTATGCCAGTTCCGCGTCGAAATATAGTGTATCTGTTTTATTTAGAATCGACTATAAATAAGCGAATGAGTCCGCCAAAAAGCGTCCATGGGCGGATTGGGTAATCGCATTATGACATAAAGCGCCCCCTATACTGAATATGATAGGGTAATAAATTCCTCATCGTTTTATTGGCGGACAAACGGACAGTTTTTGAGCAAAAAAAAGCGCATTATCCTGATTTAGACAAATTTTCTTACAATTTTTATTGGCTGCTATTTTTTGTGTTAACGCTCGATAGACATTGACTACACTCGGTGTACAGTTGTATTTGCCAAGCAACGATTTATGGCTTTAACCCTGATAGTTATCATGGTATAGCCACAAAAATGTGTTACATTATAGACGGACCTTGCGACTGTGTTTGGGTGCTAGCGGGCAACTCAACACACACTGATCGACCGTGACAGCCAAGGATACCTCAAATCAGCCATATGCTTGCTTGACCTATGTCAGCTTGGATATCGCTGGTTTTTGTGTATTACCCCGCGACTCATTTACTGAGTCACCATTTAACAAAAATCATCTAAGGATAGAGAGAGTATGAGCGACAGCCTAAATCCCAATTTTTACGACCAAAACGCAGAAACATCCACCCTAACCAACCCTACCTTAGTCCTCAACTGCGGTTCTTCTTCTATCAAATACGCCCTCATCAGCGAAGACAACTCTATCCGTATCACTGGACTGGCCGAAAACTTAGGCCTTGACACCGCCCGTATCAAACACACCACCATCAATGGCGATAAGTTAGAAATCTCTATCCCAGGCGGCCGGCACAAACTGGCCTTACAAAAAATCCTTGAGTTATTAGAGCAATATCACTTTATCGCTGTCGGACACCGCGTGGTCCATGGTGGCCGCGAGTACTCAGAAGCGGTACGTGTCGACGAGCATGTCTTAGACGAAGTCAAACGCCTAAAAATATTGGCCCCGCTACACAACCCAGCTCACGCTTTGGGCATCGAAGCGGTACAAGCCATCTACCCCGAGATTCCGCAGGTGGTGGTTTTTGATACCGCCTTTCACCAAACTATGCCGCCGGTGGCATTTCGCTACCCAGTCCCAAAAGCTCTCTACGAAGAGCATAAAATCCGCCGCTATGGCTTTCATGGCACCTCTCATGCCTATGTCTCAGAGCGCGCCAGTGAAATCACTCAAACAAAAGGCCCGCATGGCTGGCTGACCGCGCATCTGGGCAACGGCTGCTCGGCGACCGCCGTCTATGATGGTAAGAGTCTGGATACCAGCATGGGGCTGACCCCGCTTGAGGGCTTGATGATGGGCACCCGTAGTGGCGATGTCGACCCAAGTTTGCACATGCACCTAAAGCGCCAGCTCGATATGAGCTTAGAAGACATCGATGCGATGCTCAATAACGAAAGTGGCCTACTGGGTATCTCAGGGCTATCGAACGACCTGCGTACAGTCGAAGAAGCGGCCAACGAAGGCCACCAAGATGCCAAACTGGCTATCGAGATGTTCTGCTACCGCGTGGGTAAGTATCTGGCCAGCTTAAGCTGTGCGCTGCCTGAGCTGACAGGTATCGTCTTTACCGGTGGTATCGGTGAAAACTCGGTCACCACGCGTACTCGTATCTTAGAGGTGATGCGTCATTTTGGTATCAAGGTCGATGCCAACAAAAACGCAGGGCTGTTTGGCGGTAGCGAAGGCAGTTTCCACGCAGAGGACAGCCATCTGGAGCTTTGGGTCGTCCCAACGGACGAAGAATGCCGCATCGCTCAAGAAACTCGTGAAGCCTTGAGCCTCGCCTAGATTCTGTCTGCTGACAGATCCATCGTTAGGATGGGTTTGTCAGCGTTTTTGTCCGTGCCTTTGATGAGTGCTATCAAAAAGCGCGGCATCTGTCTGACTCATTCTGGCAAGGATGAACACGTTTTAAAAATACAATAAACCGTAGGATACACTATGCAAACCATTTTACTTGTTCCCATTAGTCGCGGTATCGGTGTGACATCAGCGGCGCTCGGTCTGATTCGCGCTTTTGATTATAACGGTATCAAAGCCGGCTTTATGAAGCCGTTTTTGCAAGATGATACCTTTGATAAGCAGCATAGCTTGGACAGTACCAGCGCTTTGACCATGCATGCTTTTGGTCTCAACCCACCAAAATCGATCAGCCGTCAGCGCGTTGAGCGTATGCTGGGCGATGACAACCTAGACGACTTGATGGAAGAAGTGGTGGTCAATTATCATACGATTGGCGACAATCATGACGTGGTCATCTGTGAAGGTCTGGTGCCGACCACAGAAACCTCTTATGCTTCACAAATCAACCGCGCCATCGCACACGCACTCGATGCCAAAATCATCTTTGTCAGCACCGCCGACACCAAAAATCCGGCGCATTTGGCAGATAAAATCGATGTCCACGCGCGCGAATTCGGCGGTATCGTCAACGCCCGCACCCTTGGGGTGATTTTGATGCGCGTACACGACGTGCCAAATACCTTTGAGACGCAGCCCGTCGCACCAGGCGAGGCCATCGTCAGCTTAGATGACACCTTTATGCAAGAGGTGCAGCGCCTCTCCCCTACTTTTAACACCGATGCATTTCGTCTAATCGGGGTGGTGCCGTTTAGTGACTCGCTGTCTGTACCTCGCACGTGGGATATCGCCACCGAGCTTGATGCCAAGTGGCTCAATGTCGGCGAAGCCAAATCGCGCCGCATCACCCGCATTAGCCTCACCGCACGCTCGGTGTCACGTGTCGACGAGGTGTTTAAACGCGGCACTCTGATCGTCGTACCAGGCGATCGCGATGATTTGCTATTGGCCGCAGGCTTGGCTTGTATCAATGGTATTCCGCTGGCAGGACTGGTATTGACAGGCGGCGTCGAGCCAAGTGCCACCGTCGCTGAGCTATGGCAGTCGGCGCTCAAAACGGGCATTCCGGTCATGAGTGTCGAGTCCGACAGCTACGAGACGGTACAGAGCCTTGTGCATATGAGCTCTGAGATTCCAAGTGACGACACTGAGCGCGCTGATGAAGTGGCGCGTTATGTGGCCGCACACCTAGATTTGAGCTGGATTAAGACTTACTTTAGCCAAAACCATGAGCCGCGCCTGTCGCCTTCTGCGTTTCGTCATCAAGTGGTCAAAAAAGCCCAACATGCCAAAAAACGCATCGTCCTACCAGAAGGCGCGGAACCACGTACAGTCGAAGCGGCCTGCATCTGTCAGAGCCGTGGTATCGCCAACTGTGTGCTGCTCGCCAAGCGCGCCGATGTCGAGCAAGTGGCCAAAAACCGCGATCTGACCATTCCTGATGACCTTGAGATCATCGATCCCGATAGCCTTGATATGAGCAAATATATCGCTGCTGTCGTCGAGCGCCGCAAAGGCAAGACCAGTGCAGAAGTGGCCGCCGAATACCTAAAAGACACGGTCTATTTAGGGACGATCATGCTACAGCTAGACGAAGTCGACGGCTTGGTATCTGGTGCTATTCATACCACAGCAAACACTGTGCGCCCTGCCTTTCAGCTCATCAAAACCGCACCGCAATACTCCTTAGTATCGTCGGTGTTCTTTATGCTGTTGCCTGAGCAAGTGGTGGTCTATGGTGACTGCGCCATCAACCCAGACCCAAATGCCGAAGAGCTCGCCGAGATTGCTATTCAGTCAGCGCAGTCGGCCGCCGCCTTCGGTATCGACCCAAAAGTTGCCATGATCAGCTACTCTACTGGCTCATCAGGGAGCGGCGCGGATGTGGAAAAAGTCACGCGTGCCACCCAAATCGTCCGCGAGCGGGCACCCGAGCTAAAAGTCGATGGCCCGCTACAGTATGACGCCGCCTCTGTGATGAGTGTCGGCAAACAAAAAGCGCCCGACTCACCGGTCGCAGGTCAAGCCAATGTCTTTATCTTCCCAGACCTAAACACGGGCAACACCACTTATAAGGCCGTACAGCGTAGTGCCAATGTGGTCAGCGTCGGCCCCATGCTACAAGGCCTCAACAAGCCGGTAAATGACTTATCTCGCGGCGCACTGGTCGATGATATCATCTATACCATCGCCCTGACCGCCATTCAAGCCTATAGCGACTTGATTTAATCACCACTTGGCTCGCGTAGTACTGTTTTTTGTTTTTCTGTTATTTAACCGACTGTCATACTGATGGTCGGTTTTTTATTAGTGAGATTTAAGCAAATATAGTGCGCTTTTCATGACATCTGCTGCCACACGCTCACAATGATGCTATAGTTCATCTCACGTCTTTGAGCCACTACATTTTTATCCGCTTTTTATTCGTTTATCTATGTCAAATACTGCCCTGCAACCTGCGCAACCTGCACCTGCCATTCGCGCCTATCTTGGCGGCTCGTTTGACCCTGTCCATCGCGGGCATGTACAGATGGCGATGGCAGTCTATCAAAGACTGCTACCACTCGCTCAAGCGCAGCAGCGCGCGCTTTATGTGTCGTTGTTGCCCAATGCCCGCTCACCCTTCAAGCGCCAAAGCAGCGACCCCAAGCATCGTTTGGCCATGCTAAAGCTGGCGATACAAGGCACGCCACTATACATAGATGAGCTTGAGATTTGGCAGCCGCCGCCTGTCTATACCATCGATAGCGTGCGCACTTTGCGCCAGCGTTATCCTGCCGACAGCTTGATATTTATCATGGGTATGGACAGCGCCCGCAGTTTGAATAAATGGCAAGATGGTCTACAGCTGACCGATTATGTACATCTGTGGGTCTTTTATCGCGATACTATGCCAGTCCCTGATACGGATAACGCCAGACAAGCGCTGCAATATTGGCTGCCCACACCTTTGCAGGCAGCAGTCACCGACTCGCCAGCGGCATTGACCCAGCCTATCTCTCAGCCTTCTTTTATTCAAACGCCTACAGACCCTACGATAGAGCAGGCCATCTTGAAAAACCCAGCGTCTGGCCGCATTTATATAGACATGCGGCAAGTAGCAGCCATCTCCAGCACGCAGATACGGCAAACGCTACAGCAGCAGCCCCGTGGTGATAGCGAAGCGGTGCCTGATAGCGCGGCTGGCAACCATACCAAGCCAGTTATAGACGAGCAAATGACCGCAGCATCCGCTATCAATGCTATTATGAACCCGCCCGATCCACTCGCTAAATGGCTAAATCCTGCTGTTTATCATTATATTATCGCCCATCAGCTATATTCTGCGGCGCAATTCCGTTAAAATCGCCTTATCTTTGTTATTTTGCCATGCTCGCCCCTCTAGGACTTGACCGCTGATACGCTGACTGATGTTTTGGCTAATGATTGGACTACTGGCTTAATAGCCACTTTGACATAATGTCACTTTGGCATAATGGTCACTTTGACAATGTCGTCCTAGGCAGACGGATGCTTTAACATTTTATTTTATATATTTACGATTTAAGAGATGAAAATTTATGACCAATACCATGACTGACGACCGTTTAAAAGAATGCTTAGCCGTTGTAGAAAGCGCCCTCGATGATATGAAGGCAAAAAACGTCACCGTGATGAATGTAGAGAGCCTAACCGATGTCATGGAGCGTATCGTCATCGCAAACGGTACCTCAAAGCGCCATGTCCGCGCGATGGCTGACAGCGTCGGAGCCGAAGTCAAGCAAGCAGGCTTTATGCCACTTGGCCGTGAAGGCGGTAACGACTCGGATTGGACCTTGATCGACTTAGGGGCTGTCGTCGTGCATATGATGACCCCGCAAGCCCGCGAGTTTTATGACCTAGAGGGTCTGTGGTCATCGCCTGAGAGCCTAGCTGAGCTGGTCGCTACCCCGCGCGAAAAGAAAGCCGGTCGCCGCAATTAATCTACGGCCACCAGCTGTCTTTTCTACAGACGCATATATATCGACTGATATTAGCCGACTGCCTTATATAGGCTAATGCAAGTGATACAAAAAAGATCAGCGAACCCGTCTGGTCTTTTTTTTGGGTTTTGGTCAACAAGACTGCAACTGCGCCGCGTTTGCGCTACTATGATGTCATGATAAAACCATTTTATCTCCAGATAATCATCTGCTAGGACACGCCATGAGTACCGCCATTGCCAACACCGCCACCCCAAACGCTCATACAGATTTTAATCACCCGTTACCGCTGCATATCGCGACCTTGATAGAGGTACGCGCAGGCAAAGCCATGCCATTCGCCCGCGAAGCCATGAGCGCAATTGACAAAGCACCGATTAGCGCCCCTGTCGCCGTTGACTTTATGGGCTTGACCACAGACGAACAAGCCGATCGTAAGCATCATGGCGGCCCGCTAAAAGCGGTGCACCAGCTGCCGCGCGCCACTTATACCAAGATCAATGCAGCGTTTGATCTTAACGTGCGGGTCGGCACACTCGGCGAAAACCTCATCACTGAAGCAGTAAATGACCTGCCTGAAATGGAAGAGTCTAGCGTCTGTATCGGTGATGTTTTTCAGTATGGTGAAATAGAGAATGCTGCCAGCCTCCAGCTGCGTATCGTCCAGCCACGCCGTCCTTGCTACAAAATAAACGACCAAATCGGCCAGTTTACCAAAGTGCCCAACATCGCGGCATGGGTAAGCAAACAAGGCATCGCTGGCTGGTACTTTCAGGTGGTGCGCGATGGGATGATCGATGCAGGTTTGCCTGTCTATCTGGTCGAGCGTCCTTATCCTTTTGCGATGCTCCAGACGCTATGGCAGTTGTCCAATTCAAAAGAAAAGTATGATGCCAAGGTGATCGATCCGTGGTTGGCGATTGAGTGCTTGGAGGACAGCTGGAAGACCGTTTTGGCCAAAAAAATACGACAAGATACCATCAAGACTCACAACACTGATCGCCCATCGACCTAAAAAACAGATAGCAATACCAACCATAATGGTTGAAAAAATAAATACGCAAAAGCCTTATACTAGGGCGTGCCCTCATTTGAAAAATAGGGATAAAAATGAGACAAATTGCCGTTTGACAGCACTTGGCCAGATTTAGCCATTTTTAATCGTTTTTAAGCCGTTTAGCTGACTGTGTTAAATGACAGTCGATTGGATTGAGGCCACGCCTTAGATCACATTCTTAAGAGTACATCCTTATTGTAAAAGCAAAAACTTTCAAATAGGCCAAACATGGTAAAACCTTTCGCATGGGCTCTGTGCATGATCCTGCCACTCAGCGGCTGCGTGGCAACATCGACGCCGCGTTATGTCATTGATAGCACCAGTTATCAAGCTACGGGCAAAAGCCAGCGCATTAAAACCATCGTCCTGCACTACACCGTCTCAGACAATGAGCGCTCGATAAAAACCCTGACCACCGGTCAAGTCAGCGCCCACTATCTGATTTTGGAGACACGCGATGATAAGATTTATAGCTTAGTAGATGAGAGCGAGCGCGCTTGGCATGCAGGCGACAGCGGGTTTGCCGGTAGGACGATACTTAACGATACCTCCATCGGCATCGAGATTGTCAATGCAGGCATCAAGCCTGAATATCGCAACACTCTAAACAATGGCGCGCTCGACTATCATCCGTACGAGCATTTTGTGGCATTTGATGAATTACAGATTAAAAAAGTCGCCGAGCTGGTGCAAGATATTGCCAAGCGTTATGACATCCCGCCGAAAAACATCGTCGGCCATGCTGATATAGCGCCGTCCCGTAAAATCGACCCCGGTGCCAAGTTTCCTTGGCAGCGACTGTACAATGAGTATGGCATCGGCGCTTGGTATGATGAATTTGATAAGCAGTACTTTATGCATCCAGACGCCTTTGCCGCAGCGACGATACCTGAGATTAAGCAAGCGTTTCGTGATTACGGTTATCAAATCAATGACACAGACGCGTGGGACAAAGCCAGCCGAGATGTAGTCTATGCCTTTCAGCTACATTTTCGCCCGCAGCGACCAACGGGCGAGATGGATTTGGAAACTTATGCTATCTTAAGGGCATTAAATAAAAAGTATGCTGGTCGTGATGACTTTTATTAAGTGATAAACACATTAGGAGACATAAACCATGACTAACTCACAATACAATGAGAAAAATGAACAAGACGAGCTACAGAAATACCTAGAAGAAAAAGCCAAACAAGAGAAGGAGCAAGAAAAGCAAAAAGAACAAGAGCCTGAGCAGCTGTCGGCTTATGAGGCTTGCGTGCTAAGAGAAAACGCTAGAATTCATGAGTTGATCGCTGAGGCTCAGAGGGAGTCTAGAGAGCATGATTTGGATGACTAATCGATTGAAAAACCTTCTATACGGTAATTTTTCTCTCATATAGAACCAAATCATAAACCCAAAACAAAAAAAAGGTGAGCTTTACGCCCACCTTTTCTATCTAAAAAAACCTCAAAAACCACTTAAACCTTAACGCAACCAAGCCCGCGCATTACGGAACATCCGCATCCACGCGCCGTCCTCATCCCATTCTTCTGGTTTCCAGCTGTGATTGTAGGCTTTTAGATTACGCTCAGGGTGCGGCATCATGATGGTGACGCGGCCGTCAGTGCTACATAGACCGGTGACCCCGCCGAGCGAGCCGTTTGGATTGAGCGGATACGTCTCGGTTGGATGACCTTGGCTATCGACATAACGCATGGCGAGCTGACCATGTTTTGCCATACCGTCGATCTCGGTGTTGTCCAGCGTGGCGTAACCTTCACCATGTGCCACAGCGATAGGTAAGATGCTGTCTTGCATACCTTTAAACAAGATAGACTTGGTACGCTCGACTTTGACATTGACCGTACGCGCTTCAAATCGCGCTGATTTATTGGCGATAAAACGTGGGAAGTTTTCTGCGCCTGGGATCAGGTCTTTCAATTGCGCCATCATCTGACAGCCGTTACAAACGCCGAGGCTAAAGGTGTCAGGACGGGCAAAAAAGCGCACGAACTGCATGCGCAATTCGTCATGGAACAAGATAGAGTTCGCCCAGCCTGAGCCTGCGCCAAGTACGTCACCGTAACTAAAGCCGCCACAGGCGACCAAGCCGTCGAAGTCACGTAGATTGATACGGCCTTCTAGCAAGTCGCTCATGTGCACGTCGACCGCTTCAAAGCCAGCTTGGGTAAAGCCTGCTGCCATCTCGGTCTGACCATTGACGCCTTGCTCGCGCAGGATAGCGACTCTCGGCTTAGTGTCGCGGCTATTTAAGTACGGTTCTTCCACTTTTTGGTTAAGATCAAAGTTTAGTGCAGCGATCAGGCCTTGATGGCTGGCATCAGAGATTAAGTCATACTCTTGCTGGACGCACGCTGGGTTGTCACGGCGACGGGCGATTTGGTAGCTGACTTGGCTCCACTCTTGTTGCAGCTCAGCACGGCTAAAGCGTAGGGTATCGTCACCCATGAGCGTTGGGGTTTGAATGATAAGGCTATCTTCTTCAGTGCTTTGACCGACAAGGCTAAGCATATCGCTGACGTTATATTGCTCTGCTAGCTCCATCAAAGCTGCGACGTTTTCTGGTAAAACTTGAACCACCGCACCCAGCTCTTCACTGAACAGTTGACCGAGTAGATTGTCATCAGCCAATGACAACTTGATACCTTGACGGCTGGTGAACTGCATCTCTGCAATCGTCGCCAGCAAACCACCATCACCGATATCATGATAGGCGCTAATGATGCCTTGCGCGTTACCCGCTTGGATAAAGTTAAAGAAATCGATCAAGTCGCTTGGCTTTTCAAGGTCAGGACATTCGTTGCCCAATTGGCTTGCCGTTTGCGCGAGGATTGAACCGCCCAGACGCAGCTTGCCTTTAGATAAGTCAATACGGTAAAACGCACTGTCGCCGTTGATCAGCTCAGGGGTTAGGGTTTTCGCCACGTCAGCGACTGGTGCAAAGGCCGTCACGACCAAACTCATAGGCGAGACGACTGATTTTTCTTGTTTTTCACCTTCATCGTTATCCGTCCAGTTGGCACGCATCGATAGCGAGTCTTTACCGACTGGAATCGCAATACCTAGTGCTGGGCACAGCTCTTCGCCAACGGTATAGACAGCGTCAAACAATGCCGCGTCTTCCGCGTCGTCGCCACATGCCGCCATCCAGTTCGCCGACATGGTGATATCAGATAGCTGAGCGATACGTGCACCGGCGATGTTGGTGATGGCTTCACCAACCGCCAGACGCGCCGAGGCTTTTGGATTGATAAGGGCGACAGGCGTACGCTCGCCGACACTCATCGCTTCGCCAGTCATCGGCTGACCATCTAGCGCCACAAGACCTGATGCTGTCACCGCGCAGTCAGCGACGGGCACTTGATAGCGGCCCACATACTGATCACGCACCACCATACCGGTGATCGAGCGGTCACCGATGCTGATAAGAAATGATTTGCTAGCGACAGTTGGATGACGTAGCACGTCTTTGATGGATTCGGTTAAACTGATATCAGCCAAGTTCAGCGCGGACAACTCAGTCTCTTGACGCTCAAAGCTGCGCTGCATCTTTGGCGTACCACCGAGCAATACTTGCATCGGCATATCAACCGGCTGCTCATCCAATAGCTCATCATCAACGATAAGCTGACGCACTTCAGTCGCTTCACCTAAGATAGCATACGGGCAGCGCTCACGAGCACAGATCGCATCAAATTGCGCTTTACTCTCTGGGCGAATCGCGAGGACATAACGCTCTTGCGCCTCATTTGACCAGATGGCCATTGGCGACATGCCTGCTTCTAGCGACGGGATTTTACGTAGGTTTAAATGCGCGCCCATGTCATGGTCATCGACCAGCTCTGGCATGGCGTTTGACAGGCCGCCTGCACCAACATCATGGATAGAGACGATTGGGTTGCCGTCTTTACTGGCATTACTAGCGTCAGCATCGTTACCCGCTAAGGCCCAGCAGCGATCGATGACTTCTTGACAACGGCGCTCCATCTCGGCGTTATCACGCTGCACTGAAGCAAAGTCTAGACCTTCATCCAACTCACCGCTATCGACCGAAGACGCTGCGCCGCCGCCCAGACCGATTTGCATCGCAGGGCCACCAAGGACGATAAGCAGGTCGCCTTCACGAATGGCGTTTTTTTCAATGAGGTTGCGTTTGATATTGCCATAACCGCCCGCCAGCATAATTGGCTTATGATAGCCGCGCATCTCGCTGCCGTCTTTGGCCGCTGAAGTATCAAGCTGAAAACTGCGGAAATAGCCGCATAGGTTGGGACGACCAAACTCATTGGAGAAGTTGGCGCTACCAAGTGGCGCTTCGGTCATAATCTCAAGGCTAGTCGCCATACGATCTGGCGTACCGTAGTCTTGCGTGCTTAATTGACCAGACTGCTCCCACTTCTCAGGCATCTCAGGGATATGCAAGTGCGATACGTGGAAGCCTGTCAGACCGGCTTTTGGCTTACCGCCGCGGCCCGTTGCACCTTCATCACGAATCTCACCGCCTGCGCCCGTTGCCGCGCCAGCATAAGGAGCAATCGCCGTTGGGTGGTTGTGGGTTTCGACTTTCATTAAGATGTCGATGGCTTCTTGATGGAAGGCATACGGATGGATTGAGTTGGCGTCCATCGCATCGGTCGGCACCGGATAATAACGCAGCCCCTCTGCCCCTGCCATTACCGCCGCGTTGTCTTTGTAAGCAGACAAGATGCCCTGCGGGTTTGATTGATAGGTGTTTTTTATCATCTGAAACAATGACTTTGGCTGCACTTCGCCATCGATCGTCCAATCGGCATTAAAGATCTTGTGACGGCAATGCTCAGAATTGGCCTGCGCAAACATCATCAGTTCAACGTCGGTCGGATTACGCTGCAGCTCATTGACATAGGCATTCATCAGATAATCAATGTCTTCGCTCGATAGCGCAAAACCAAACTGAGTATTGGCCGACTCAAGGGCACTGCGTCCTTCACCCATCACATCGATACGATTGAGCGCCGCTGGTGGTTCGTCATCAAACAACTTGCTCACGTCGTTTAAGTCATAAACCAAGCTCTGGGTCATACGGTCAAATAACAACTGCTCAGCATTTACTGGCAACTTTTCGTCTGCTTCACCATCGACCGTGAGGGTATAAACAATGACACGTTCGACGCGATTGATTTTAATTTCACAGTTATTAAAAATATCGGTCGCTTTACTTGCCCATGGCGAGATCGTCCCAAAACGCGGCCCGACGATCACTTGTATCTGATTGTCCTCTGGAGCGACAAGCTCAGTGCCCGCTGTGACGCCCAGCAAGTCCCGCGCTTTTTGCGCCTCTTCATCAACAAGCTTTCGTGATAGCACATACACTTGCTGAGTATGGATCTGGCTGACATTTAGTTCGGTCTTTTGCTGAAACTGACTGATGAGTTGCTGCGTCTGAAAATCGGTAAGAAACGGTTGTCCGGCGATGGTCATCATAAAGGCATAATCCATAAGAAAGGCATCTCTGCCATGCAAAGTAAATGGTCTGCGTATTATAACAAGAAGCCCCATAATAAGCAGGCCAAAACCACGATAAATTGCCAAAGTGACGGCTTCTTTACTTGATGCAGCAGCAATCTGCTGTGCTAATGGCTGCCCTTTTGCCCGTTAGGACCGCATGGCGCATTGCCGCTCACTGGTGCTTTATGCATAGATAGTCTTATTCATATAATCTTACTTAGCTTATCTGTTTAGCATTGAGAGTTTGCAAAGCAGCAAGCTTTGATGGATGCCGTCACAATTTTTACCTAATACTTATAGTCCTTACAAACCGTCACATCGCATTACTGGCAGCCTATATAAATGCTTTGCCAGTAGTCGTTATGCTAGATGGCAGTTACTGGATAGCAGAAGGTTTTTATATTTTTATCCAAAGTCTCTGCTCAAAGCCAATCGACATCACTAGCAAATAACACACTATCAAATACCAACAATCTATAACCCTAACAAACTATAAAGAAAAGGAAATCCCTATGAGTAGACAAGACCATATCGATAAAGTGCAAGAATTGGTAAAAGACGTCAAATTTGCCATGATGACCACCCGTACGCATGAAGACCACCTGCATGCCTGCCCGATGACCACCAGCGAAACCAGTATCGGCGCCAAAGAGATTTGGTTTATCGGTGATAAAACCACCGAAACTGTTAAAGATATTGAAAGAAACCCACAAGTAAACTTGGCTTATGTCAGCCAAGACGCCAAAAATTACGTCTCGATCAATGGTAAAGCCGAGCTGGTTGAAGACCAAGAAAAGCTCGATGAGCTATGGTCGCCGATTTATAATGCGTTCTACGAGCAAGGCAAAGAAGACCCAAATGTCCAGCTCATCAAAGTCGTGCCACATGGCGCTGAATATTGGCTCAGTGGTAGCTCAGTGGTCAATATGTTTAAGATGACCACAGCTGCGGTCATGGATGGCAAAAAAGCGACCAATCTGGGGGAAAACAACTCAGTAACGCTATAAAGGCAATCGCGCTATTAGAAGTATTACATAACAAGAAGTATAAATATAAGCGATAACCATAGCAAAAAAACGCCAGTGGCTGATGCGACTGGCGTTTTTTTGCTTGGTATTAGGTGTTAAGTATGATGTGTTGAGGATTATGTGCTGATATCGAGTATTAAAAACTAGGGTCTTTGACCGGTAGATGACTTTATAGACACAGTTAAATATATAGACACAGTTAAATATATAGACACAGTTAAATATATAGACACAGTTAAATATCAGCCGTTTTGTTTGAGGTACGGCCACGCCGCTTTTAGATAAATCATCATCGACCATAGCGTCAAAACCACGGCGGCCACCATAAGCGCGTAACCAATGGTTTCAAGCGACTCCCAGTTTAGCAGCAGTACGGTAATCGCCACCATCTGAAAAGTGGTCTTGAGCTTACCGACATAAGAGACCGCCACACTGGTGCTTTTGCCCAGCTCAGCCATCCACTCACGTAGCGCCGATACCGCGATTTCACGCGAGATAATCACAATCGCTGCGATGGCCATGATGATATTTGGGTGCCACTGCACGAGGATAATCAAAGCTGCCGCCACCATCAGCTTGTCAGCGACAGGGTCCAAAAAGCGGCCAAAGGCTGAGGTGACATTGAGCTTACGAGCAAAATAACCATCGAGCCAATCGGTAATCGCCGCTAAGATAAACACACCCGTCAATAATAAATGGCGCAGTAAGCTATCGCTAAACTCACTCATCCCTACCCGCGCGATGACATTATCTGAGATGGCAGGCATGCCAATTCCCATCGCTGGCGGCCAGTAAGCAATGGCTACAAACAGCGGAATCATTAAGATACGAGCAATGGTCAGATTGTTTGGCAAGTTAAAAATACTTTTGGTATTTTGCTTACTTGGTGGTTCCTGCGTATGCAAATGCGTACTCTCAGTCATGGCAAACCCAGTTTTATATAGACATAATAATGGCAGATAGCTTAGCACTTTTCGGGCAAGCCGTCATGCCATCTCTTATACTGCCCCCAAAGATAAAACGTAATGTCATGTAACCAAAATCGCCGAATCGTAGCCAAATCACCATCAGTTGCGTTATGATAGCCATGCAAACGAAAACACTTGTACACTTAAATATGTAAGTAAATATATCTGCCTATTGAACGGATTATAATTGCCCTAATCTTAGTAAGTATAGTCAGTACTGAAGATATCTTTGTAGAGCTCTTTGTAGATAAGAACCAACACGGCCATGTACAGTACCTTTAAGCATACTACTGATGTGTCTAGTGCCATGCAGTGTCGATGAAAACACGTAATAACCGCATAATAACAACAAGACACCACCACTGCCTTGTAGCACGATTTTGCTACCTGTCCAGTTTTCCTCAGCCCACAGCACCTCCTCTGTGGGCTTTTTTTTGGCTGGTAGGTTTTCTACAGCAGATTATGGAGTGTCTTTTTCTTTTTTGCTCTTAAAGGGCTCAGAAAACTGCAAAATCAAAAAACCAACCGCTGACAGAATAATGGCAATCTCGTAGCGACCATAGGCCACCGAAATACCGATTGCGCCCGTGTTCCATAAACTGGCCGCCGTGGCAGTGCCTTTTGAACCCATCTCGTTTTTAAATATCGCCCCGCCGCCGATAAAACCCATACCCGTGATGATGGCATACATAATCCTCGCCTCACCTGCTGATTCATAGATATCCATACCCACCAGCATAAATGCACAAGAGGCTATCGTCACTAGCGGAAACGTCCTCAGCCCCGCGCCGTTGTCTTTCATCTCGCGGTTGAGCGCGATGGGCAATGATAAAATAAAGGCAATACCCAATTGAAAAAAGTGGTACTGCATGAGGTCTAAGTCTATATCGAATCCAAACATAGCATCTCCTCCTTGGATATTACCAACGGGCCTCCCGCCCAGCGCCGGTTATTATAAATGCCCTCTGGCATTATCAAGGGGTAGCAACGCACCACCCTGCAAGCGCGGCGCAGATCACATCAGCTGTCTGCTGCGCCATGTGATAGCAGCTCTCGATATTGCCTTGCCCGCACCAGTCGCCACTGACGATCCATTGACGAGACGCATCAGTGAGTACGCCTTGGGCGGGGGTTTGCGCATCGGAGCGCGTCGCGGCATAGCGCCAGCGATGACAGTCGATCTGTGTGGGAGCACAGGCATCATCCCAGCCCAAAGCATGCTGCGCTGCTGTCAATAGTGCAGCTTGTACAGACCCTATCTCTTCATCGACCTGCTGCTCGGACCAGTCGTTGCGGGCATGGATGGTGATACTCGGTAGCAGCGTTTCATGGGCAGGTTTTCGCTGCTCTATAAATATCCTATCGATGATCGAATCATTGACATAAGCGACGTCCCATCTGCCACCGTCTTCTGCATCCGTCAGCGCCGCAGGAAATGCCTGCCCTTCATCCCAGCCGAGCATCAGCGTGTAGCAAGCTTGCATCTTGATAGTGCTGATGCTCTCTTGTTTGTCAAAGCCACTGCCAGCCATCAGCTCGCCCGCTTGCACGTTTGGCGCGGTACAGATCACCCAGTCAAATAACCCAAGACTATGGCCTGCTTCATCAAACAGCTCAGTCTTTTGCTTAGTTTGTTGCTTATTTTCATCAGCTACTGGCTCAGTGTATTGCGCCAGTGGTGCCACACGGGTTTGAAAGCGCATGGTGGTGTGCTGTAGCTCGCCTGCCAGCGCGCGCCCCCAACTGGTCATCTTTGGGGTACTGATATAGCGAGCTTGCTCGGTATTCCAGCGCTCTTTTTTTATGATAGATGGCCGCTGACCCGCCGTATGGGCAGTGGTCAGCTCGACCACGTTGGCACACCATGGCTGTATCATACCCACGTCGAGCCATGGCGCTATAAACTGCTGAAAGCTGGTGGTCTTTGCAGTAAAAAACTGCGCCCCAAACGCCCATTGCCAGTTTTTATATGTTTGGCTGTCGCGGCGATATCGGGTGGCCAAACGCCCCACGCTGCGTGATTTTTCAAAAATCGTCAGCTGCGGCATCGGCTGGGCGGCAGGCGTATGACCAAACGCACGCTCCAATAAAGTGGCGGTAAACAGTCCCGTCAACCCGCCACCTATGATGGCGATGGTCGGTGCAGCGGTATCAGCAGGATGACAAGAGTGGAGTGTGTGCTCAGACATAACGACAGTCGGCCTTGTGGTGTTTTGATCAAAAAATAATGTGTGTAAGCCAGCATGTGCAGGCAGTCTTGTGCAGATAGCGAGGCTCATAAAAGCTATTGAACCCTTAAAACCTGCTGATATCAATATCATCTACGTAAAAAAGCCATGCTACCGTCGATAACATGGCTTTTTTTATTGTTGATACTATTATTACTATTTATTTACCCGCTTACTCACCGCGTTCCGCCTTGACCACCTCAACCAGCTGATTGATCACTGAACTGTCGGCAAGCGTGGATAAGTCGCCCAAACCCACATACTGCCCTGCAGCCAAATTACGCAAGATACGGCGCATGATCTTGCCTGAGCGGGTTTTGGGCAGTGCATCGACGATATAGATGGCATCAAGATTGGCAATCGGGCCGATCTCTGTACGCACATGGCGATTTAGCTCGGCTTTTAGCGACTCTGTGGCCGTCTCGCCAGATTTTAGGATAATAAAGGCACAGACCCCCATGCCGCGTATCTCATGCGGCATACCGACGATAGCCGCCTCAGCGGTCGCCGGATGCGCCACCACTGCGCTTTCGATCTCCGCTGTGCCTAAGCGATGGCCTGAGACATTGAGTACATCATCGACACGGCCGGTGATCCAGTAGTGTCCATCTTCGTCGCGCTGCGCGCCGTCCCCTGTAAAGTAATAACCTGGGTACTCACTAAAATATGTCTTTAAAAAGCGCTCATGGTCGTTATAAATCGTACGCATCTGCCCCGGCCAGCTGCTTTTAATTGCCAGATTGCCTTCGGCAGCGCCTTCTAAAACCTCGCCATCACTATTGACAATCTCTGGCTTGATACCGTATAGCGGGTTCATCGCCGCCCCTGGTTTTGGCGCCACCGTACCTGGTATAGGGGCCATGAGAATACCGCCTGTCTCAGTCTGCCACCATGTATCGACGATGGGGCATTTGCCACTACCAACGATATGATAATACCAGTCCCAAGCCTCTGGGTTGATTGGCTCACCGACCGTACCCAGCAGGCGTAGGCTGGAGCGATCCGACTCACGGACAAAGGCATCGCCCTCTTTCATCATCGCTCGAATCGCTGTCGGCGCCGTGTACAAAATCGTCACGTCATGCTTATCAATGATATGACCAATGCGCGCCCACGTTGGATACTCAGGCACTCCCTCAAACATCACGGTCGTCGTACCATTGGCAAGGGGTGCATAAGTGGTATAAGTGTGCCCCGTCACCCAGCCGACATCCGCAGTACACCAATAGACGTCATCGTCTTTGACATCAAACACGTCACGGAAAGTTGAGATGGCATACGTCAGATAGCCGCCTGTGGTGTGCAGCACGCCTTTGGGCTTACCCGTGGAGCCTGAGGTATATAATAAAAACAACGGGTCTTCGGCATTCATCACTTCAGGCTCGCAATGCTCAGACTCGCCATCGATTAAGGTATGGTACCAAATGTCACGGCGGCCACTCATCGGTACTGAGTTACCAGTACGATGTACGACGACGACGTTGGTGACCGTGTCGGTGCCATCCATGTCCAACGCCCGATCGACGTTGGCTTTTAGCGGGGTGTGTTTATTGCCGCGCACGCCTTCGTCTGCGGTAATGATGACTTTGGAGCGACTATCAACCAAGCGATTGCCCAAGCTCTCGGCAGAAAAACCGCCAAATACCACAGAGTGTACTGCGCCGATGCGGGTACAGGCCAGCATACCGATCATCGCCTCTGGTATCATCGGCATATATAGGGTCACTCGATCGCCTTTTTCGACACCCAGCTTACGCAGTGCATTGCCCAACCGGCAGACTTCTTCGTGCAGCTCTTTAAATGAGATGATTTTATGCTGTGACGGATGATCGCCTTCCCAAATGATGGCAGGCTTGTAAGGATGGGTCTTTAGATGACGATCGAGACAGTTGACAGAGATATTGAGCTGACCGTCTTCAAACCATTTGATACGAAAATCGTCCAAATCATAGCTGACGTCGCTGATTTTGGTGGGTTTTTTTATCCAATCGACCAGCTCGGCACGCTGTGCCCAAAAGGCATCATTACTCTCAGGAGATTCGATAGATTGCTGGTAGTCTGTTTGGTATTGCTCCGCACTGGTATTGGCGGCGGCAAGAAAGTCGTCTGCAACAGGAAATGATTTTTGCGTCATAGTATTCATCCTTTTTCATTATTATGACTCGCACAAACCGCCGCGCGCGACTGCCTGTACAAGCAATAAGGGTCATCTTCCATAATGTGTGACACTCTGTGTTAGTTTGACAAATAAGCGGGACGGTTGCAAGGCATCAACGCCCATTCATAACAATTTCACTGTACAGCCGTATACTTGCTTATTGCTGGCGCGCGACTGCACCATTACATTTAATCCTTGTAACCTGATATGAAATATGGACAATAGCTACACGTCAGCGGCGATGACACGCGCCTATATTGGCTTTTTTTCGCCGATGAGGGTTTTTGGCTGTTGTCACTTACTTAACCTGTTCAGCTTCCCTTTATATGGGCTGATTTAGACGTCACGCGCATCCCCCACCCCTTTTTATTTATGAGATCCCCATGAGTAACCATCGTCCCGCTTCCCACTCTACCCATTACGACGTCATCATCATCGGTGCGGGCGCATCCGGTCTATACTGTGCGCTTACCGCTGGTCGCCGTGGTCGCCGCGTGCTGGTGCTCGACCATGCCAATAAAGCAGGCAAGAAAATCCTCATGTCAGGGGGCGGACGCTGCAATTTTACCAACTATGTCGTCGAGCCGAGCCATTTTATCGGCGACAATCCGCACTTTTGTAAGTCGGCCTTGAGCCGTTATTCCAATTGGGAGTTTATCGGTATGGTAGCGGCGCACCATATTCCCTATCATGAGCGCGAGCACGGTCAGCTATTTTGTGACGACTCAGCCCAAGACATCGTGACCATGCTGCTAGATGAGTGCGCGGCAGCCGGTGTGCATATCAAGCTTAGTACACAGATTGATGGCGTAAAACCGATCGATAGTGCCAACAGTGCACGCTTTGAGTTGAGCACCAGCAGATCGCTGAGTAAAAAAGAAAAGCAAGCAAGAAAAGAGGCCACAAGCTCGCCGACGTTGCCACAAACCACTTACCGCTGTGAGTCGCTGGTGGTGGCAACGGGCGGCTTGTCGATTCCGACGATGGGTGCCAGCGGTCTTGGCTATGAGCTGGCGCAGCAGTTTGGTCATACTCTGGTGGCAACCGATGCCAGCCTCGTGCCTTTTACCTTTACCGATCAGACTGGCGAGCTTATCCGCTCACTGGCAGGCATCAGCCTACCGGTAATTGCCAGCAATGAGCGCATCTCCTTTAGACTGCCGCTACTATTTACCCATCGCGGGCTCTCAGGCCCTGCCATGCTTCAGCTTTCAAACTATTGGCATACTGGAGAAACCATCCGTATCAACCTGCTGCCAGATACTGATATGACTGCGCTCCTGCTTGCTCACAAAAAATCCCATCCGCGCCAGCTGGTTCGTACCGTTTTGGCTGACCATACCACCAGCCCGCTACCCAAAAAACTGCTCTCCGCCCTACAAGCGCATCTGTGGGATGATATCAAAGAAACCGAGCTTGCCAATATCAAGGACGAGCGGCTACTGGAGCTGGGCGCGGCGCTCAACAGCTGGCAGCTCAAACCCTCTGGCACCGAGGGCTACCGCACCGCCGAGGTCACGCGCGGCGGGGTGACCACCGACGAGGTATCATCAAAGACCATGCAAAGCAATTTGCAAGAGGGCTTATATTTTATCGGTGAGGTTCTAGACGTCACCGGCTGGCTGGGCGGCTATAATTTTCAGTGGGCGTGGGCCAGTGGCCATGTATGCGGCGAGGTAGTATAAGTTGTATAAGCCACATTATCATGCCTCCACTGCTCTTGCTCTGTGCAAAAAACCCAACCCGACCAATCTTGCGTCAGTGAGATAATGACTCAAACAAGCATAATATGTGTTATTTTGAATATATAGTAAGATAATACTACATTGAGGCATCTGACGCTTGGCTCCCGTTATGCTGCATAAGCCATATACTATTTTTATGAGGTGATACATGCGTCCGATCAAACATATTCATGGTGACAAAGCGCCGCACTGGATAGGTGATGGTTTTTATGTAAAAACCTTAATCAACCATTTGGATAATGACTCCGACATTAACTATCGCCATACTGACCCGTTTTTGTTATTTGACTATGGCCAACCGACCACCTTTGCCCTAAACCCTCATTATCAGACTAAGCCGCACGGCATCGGACAACATCCGCACAAAGGCTTTGAGGCAGTGACTGTCGCGTATGCAGGTGAGATCAGCCACGCTGACTCGACCGGCGGTCGCGGCGATATTTTGGCAGGTGATGCCCAGTGGATGACCACAGGGCGCGGAATCACGCATGAGGAGTTTCACTCTGAGGCGTTTGGTGCGCGCGGTGGGCTCTTTAGCATGGTACAGCTGTGGGTCAATCTGCCGAGCGCTCATAAACTAACAGCGCCAAAATATCAGAGCATCAAGCGCGCCGACATGCCGATGGTGACGCTGACAGCAGATAGTAATCATCAAACAGCGATTGGCACAGCGGCGATTATCGCTGGTGATTGGCAAGGCATCAAAGGGGCGGCCAGTACCTTTACGCCCATCAACCTCTGGGACATCGCACTACACCGTGCAGGTGCAACGACGCTACAGCTCCCTAATACCCACAATGTGCTCCTGCTGGTACAAGAAGGCGAGGTGCTGGTGAATGGCACCGCCATCAGTGCGGGTCATTTGATACAATTTGCCGCGCCTACCCAGCACCGCGCTGAGATGGCGGCGGAGCAAGTGGCAACTCATGACCGTATTGAGCTGTGCCTTCTCGCCGCTCACACTGACGAGCTGGACGCTACTCCTGTCGAAGCGCCTATCCAAAAAACGCCTGTCGAAACGTCTGCCAAACTGCTGCTACTTAGCGGTGAGCCTATCGGCGAGCCTGTAGCAGCCCACGGACCCTTTGTCATGAATACCAAAGAAGAGCTGCATCAAACCTTGCGTGATTATCAAGCGGGTCGTTTTGGTCAATAACCCCTGTATCAGTCGCCGCTATGTCAATGACCGCTATATCGTCGATACTAGGGCGTATCTCAATTCAATCAATAGCCATCTAAATGGGCTAAAAATGAGGACACACCCTACTAAAGGGTCTGTCAAAATTAACAAATATCGAAGTCCTAACATCGAATTTCTCATAAAAAAGCCGCTTTACAAAGATGTAAAGCTGCTTTTTAACGCTTAAGATTTAAAGTTAGTCATCGCGACGTTAGGCTTGTTTTTTATTCAAAAACGCATAGTCAGTATAGCCCTCACTGCCGCCACCATAAAAAGTCTGCGGATGCTGCTCGTTAAGCGGCGCCGCTTGGCGGATACGCTCGGCCAAGTCGGGGTTGGCAATATAGTCGCGACCAAATGCCACCGCATCGATGTAGCCGGCTTGGATATTTTGCGACGCTTTTTCGGCAGTATAGCCGCCAGCTGCGATAATCATGTTGTCGAACGCTTGGCGGATACGCTGGCGGAAGCCTTCGGTATAAGGCGTACCACCCGCCCAATCAGGCTCTGAGATATGCAGGTACATCAGGCCGCGCGCATTGATCTGCTCGATCAGCCAAATATTATCGTCTTCATCGTAGCCAGCATCTACGCCATTAAACGAGCCTTGCGGTGACACACGAATACCGACATGATCGGCGTCCCATGCATCGACACAAGCATCGATGACATCGAGCGTCAAACGCGCGCGGTTTTCGCGACTACCACCATACGCATCTTCGCGCTTATTGGTTTGCTCAACCCAAAACTGATGCAGCAGATAACCATGAGCGCCATGAATCTCTACCCCATCAAACCCCGCTTCTTTGGCATTTTTTGTCGCTTGCGCAAAGTCTTTGATCACTTGCTCTATCTCATCTAGTGTCGCTGGCCGCGGCGGCGTGGCCTCCACACGGATCGCTTGCTCGTTGCTATCACGTAGTGAGGTTCGAGCGCCGACCTTGACATCGGAGGCGGAGATCGGCGCTTGCCCATTTGGCTGCACGCTTTTGTGCGCGACCAGTCCTGTGTGCCACAGCTGCACGACGATTTTGCCGCCTTTGGCATGGACATTATCGACCACAGCTTTCCATGCAGTGACTTGATCTGGCGTATGAATACCAGGCGCGCCAGCATAGCCTTTGGCTTGAAAGGATACCTGCGTTGCTTCGGTGATGACCAGCCCTGCCCCTGCGCGCTGCGAATAATACTCGCCTGCCAATGCGGTCGGCACATCGCCTGGCTCGACTGCGCGCAGACGGGTCAGAGGTGCCATAATGATGCGGTTTTTTAGGGTTTGGGTGCCCATTTTTACGGGTTCAAATAAATTATCGTGTGCCATATTGTGCCCTATGGTGTTTGTCGTTATTGGTGAATGTTCGTTATTATGCTGCTGATTATAGTCGACGCTAAATAAATCAGATACATCGCTATCACGTCGCTCAATGCTTTGTCATGCAGACTTATTATGGTATCGGTGCGCTTCGTATCGATATGCGCTGCGACCGAATAGAGACATAAAAAGTCATGAATAAAGACATAAAAAGTCATATTGAACGACCGTTATCTTTATAGGGGGCGGATGGATTTATTCAAGCAAGCGTTACAAACAAAAACACCTTTGGTCTTTATCTATCCTGCCCCTTGCTCTGTCATCCATGCAGCAAATCAACGCAGCCAATCATGCTTAATGATATGACGATAAAACCTCGGCTAAATATGTCACAATGACGTGTACCATACTGCCCTGCGACCTATATTAGCGATCAAGCAAAGGATAAAATGCCTGTCGCCGATACCAATAAAACCATGGGTGAACAAACCAGTAAATAAATAGATCAGCAAAACTGATAAGGAAACTATAGTGAGTTCAGTATAAAAACGATACAGTGGGACTGGGATGAGTTTTATGCAGCATCGAGCAGCGCAGGCACAGCACGCAAGGAAAATTTATACCAGTTTCACGTTGACATATAATGTATCTGTTTTACTTAGAATCGACTATAGATATGTCATGCGATGGAGTATAAAGGGGATGCAGTTTAGACAAAAAAGCAAGTTAGCATGTAGTATGGCGCTTGGACTATTGTGCGTGGGCATCAGCGCTTGTCAGCCACCGGCGGCAGATAACACCCCATTGGAGGATACCGCTGCGGATGCGCCAACCACCGAATCACCAAACGCCCCTGTGCCGACCACTACTGACACGCCCAAGCTGACAGAAGCCAAAACGCCAAAAGCGCTGACCAAAGCACTGGTGGCGCTATCTGAAGAAACCCTAAAACAGCAGCTGATCTGCACCAAACTACACGGCACCATAAACGCCATCGATCATAAAAGTCAGGCAGAAAGCATCTACACGGTGCAGCGCCAAATACAAACGTGCTTACCAAGCGCCAATAATACCGAAGTGCTGCAACTGCTGATCGAGTATCAAGCGATGTATCAGCGTTTTTTGCAGTTTAACCCGCCGACCGACAGCGCCGCGTTTTTCACAGTGATGAATGCCGTCGAGCGCGGCGAAAAAATCACCGTGGCACAACTAAAACAAGTGCCGCCACGGGTTCGCTATCTCATTGGTCTGGTCATGGGCCGCTCTGATATCGAGGTGCGCTATATCGGCGCAGGCAATTTTGAGTTTTATCATAATCTGACCACCATGGCAGAGATATTTACCCCTTATCTGCCAGACGATCAGCGTGATTTTATCCAGCGTATGGCGCAGGACAACCAGCATAAGCTGTGGTTTGATGCCGCGATTACCATACCCTTTGATACTGTGGTTGAGCGCGCGGTGTTTTGGGAGGAGTTTATGACGCGCTATCCTGACAGCTATTTTTATGATGATGCCAAACGGTTATTTACGCTGTATCGATATCTACTGTTTTTTGGCTCAGAGCGTACGCGGTGGACAGATGATGAGATACGGACATTGACTCAGTCTGCAAATAATAGGCTGCTACAGCAGCTGGCCAGCCGTCCAAATAGTCAGCTGGCAAAAGACGCACAGACTTTTTTGGCATTTATGCAGCAGACGGCGAGCGAGCGCCAGCAGAGCTATCCGATACCTGCTAGCAGTGAACGTGGCGGCGATGACACCAATAAAGACAACATCGCCCGCTATCAATTAAGCCGCGCCCTACACCTCGCGCTACCACAGTCAGTAGATAGCAAGGACTGCTTGACAGGTATTGTGTGCATAGACGCGCAAGCCGCTGCATAAAAAGCACTAGAAGTGATAGCCAAGCTTCATGCCTAGCGCGTAGCCAGTGCCGTCGTCGATATTTGCCACACGGCCATCGACCTTGGTATCGACAGGGCCACCCTCAAACCACATGTACTGGCCACCGGCAGAGACGCTCAATTGCTCGCTAAGCTTATACTGTGCGCCCAGTCCCAAGGTGGTGATGGCGTCATAAGGCCCCAATAAGCTAAGCGGTGCGCCAGTGCCATGGTCATAACCGGCGCGAATCTCTCCTGAGAGCTGTGGGTTAAACTGCTTACCCAGCGCCACCTCGACCGCGTAGCCATCTTTTTTGTAAGCGGCGAGCGGCTCTTGTGTGGCCACGGTAGCCACCGGCGGCGTCACGCTAAAATCGCTCCAGTCCACCCAGCGCGCATTGAGCATCCCAAGTAGCTGGTATTTTTCACTCAGACCGGTTTGAAAATCAAAGTTGAGCGATTGTGGCATTTTTACCTCTGACTTACCAGATAATGGTAAGGCAACCTCATCGGTAGCAGGGCTGGGCGTGACCCCATCACCGCCAGCAGCAGGCGGCAAAATCACTTGCAAATTCTCCACCCCTGCCACCTGATACTTGGCAGGCGCGCGATAGGTCAATGCCGCTCGTAGGGCAATCTCGGGTATCTCATAAGCCATGCCCAGTACTGGTGCGAGGGTACTTTTGTCTTCAAAGTCCAGCGTATAATAGGTCGGCGCTTCTGCCACTGGCGTGGCAAGTCCATTGACCGTCTCTAACGCTGCTGCTTCCGCTGCGCTAATGGTGCCGTTGTTTTGCTTATCGACCAGATTGTTATACTCCGCCAGAGTTGGCACGCCAAACGCGGCACCGACCAGATCCAGCACTTCCGCCACTGCCGTAGTCATGCCCACAGGCTGCGCGCCTGTGACTTTACCCTTTAGTGTCTGGTGCTCAAGCCCGCCATACAGCCAGATATTGTTGGTTACCTTACCGCCGCCCAATAACGTGATACCTGTCGTCTCGATGCGCGCCTCTGTCGGCCCCATTTCATTATTAAATATATTGCCTGCTGGATATTTGGTATCGACTCCAAAAGGCTTTTCGTAAATCAGCGCCAACGCGGTGTTGGTGGTCGGTGCAATTTTTATCGCCGCTCCAGGCAAGTCAAAATCATCCATCATGTCGTCGATTTTGTTGCCGGCGATATCGGTGCCTTCGATTTTTGGATCGATATAGGCGTAGGACAGCTCAGCGTAGTTGCCCGGCTCAAAAAACGGCGCAACAGACTGCTTGCTATACTCTAGGCCAGCGGCATGCGCAGCGCTGATACTTAAACTCAGACTCAGTGCGGTGAGACTACTGGCCGCCAGCAGATATCGTGAGGCTTGATTAAAATAAAAAAAACGAGAAGTCGCAACCGTGCGAGCCAACCGTGCAGATGGCAGTGATGTCATGACAATATCCTTTTGTCAGTAAAAAACGCTAAGATAGGACAAAACGCGAGACCACCGTCCTATCTCTAGCTTGTGTGTCTCTCGATTAAATAGCGAAAGCTAACATTTGTCAATATAAAAGCAACACCGTCATCCAATAGGCAGTGTTTTATTCGTATTAAATAGTGGCAATATCGCGTATTTAATGTGTCAAAAACATCGATCAAACAGAGAAAAAACATGCAAACGCCAACCGAAGCGCCCCAAACAAAGCATCGAAAACACCTTGCAAAAAAATACTTGCCAGCGGCTTGTAGTATGGGGCTTATGTTGGCCTTGAGCGGCTGTCTTGCGACAGAAAAGCTCGACTATCAGCTAATGCGACAAGAAGATGCAAGATGGGTCGCGGTCGAGCAACTGACCGATAGACTCATCGCCGTTGGTAAGCCTAGCGCGCCTATTGAGGGCGTGGATAATGCGATTGTGTTTGCAGGGGAAAAACACAGCTATCTGGTACAGAGCGCAAACCAAGATCCTGAGCTGACAGCTATACTGAATCACGTCGATCTGGCGCATTTTTCCTTTAAACCCATGCCAACAAAAGACACGCCGCACTTTGCGATAAGAGTTGGTGAAAGCGGCTGCCCCTCAGTGCAGGGCTGTATGGCTTTGAGACTAGGGTATGAAAAACCAACGCAGCAGCTCGCCGCCGGTGAAACGGATCAGCTTGAGGGCGCTGGCTTTACGTGTCACGATGGCTTTGCTGGCGGCATGACCCGCTGTACAAAAACCTTGCGGCGTCTGCCCGTCACGGTAGCACCGGCCATAAAAAATAGCGAGACGCTGCCTTACCGTTTTGCTCAGCCAATCGCCCTGACGTTTTATCATTATCAGCCAGACACCACGTTGGCAGAAGAAAAAAGGCTAAAGGCGCTGATGCCTCTTGCCAAAGCCTTTGACATCATTACCTTTCCTATTCAGCTGATCATGATCGGAGGCGCAAATTAACCACGCCGCCGCGGGCTTGACATGGTATTTGGCTGCTAGTATTTGGCTGCAAATCCTTACCTTTCAGCGATGAGATGGCCTGCGCGACTTTAGGATTTCAGCAGTTTTTTAACCGACAACTCAAGCGACAGATAAGTGCCGATTAATATCACCACCGAGCCAATGATGGCGCGGGTATCGAGCGCCTCGCCCAGCAGCACATAGCCCAAGATAATGGCAAAAATCGGAATCACCAAAGTGATGCTCGTCGCCCGCGTCGGTCCGATATTTTTGATCAATTGGTTCATAAAGATGAGGGCAATCGCTGTAGAAAAGACACCTATACAAACCACCGACACCCACGCCTTGGCGCTGATGCTCTGCTCATAAGGAAACGCATAAAAAGCCACAGGCAGCATCAAAATACTGGCGATGATCAGCGAGCCTGCAGTGATGGCCACGGGTGAGACATTATATAAATAATGACGGGTGATATTGGCTCCGACTGCATAGCCGACGCAGGCAAGTAGCGCATAGCCCATCGGCAACAAACCGTTAGCCAATCCGGCCTCTGAGACACCGCCAGCAAACAAGCTTTCGCTCATCAAGATAGCGACCCCGATTACGCCGATGACCAAGCCCAGCACTTGTCTTTTGGACAGCCGGTCTTTAAAAAAAGTACTGGCGATAAAGCCGCTCATCATCGGCACAGAGGCATTGAGCACCGCCAACACCCCTGCGTTGACCGACTGAGCAGAAAAAGAAAACAACACAAACGGCAGAGCCGCAGAAAAAATACCAACCAACGCCAGCAGCTGCCAATGATCGCGCAGGCCGTCACGGTTTTTCTTATTGACCATGACAAACACCAGCATCACCAGTCCAGCAAATATCACCCGTAGACTGGCAAACGCTAATGAGCCAAACTCAGGCACGCCAATGCGATAAAACACAAACGACAGCGACCACATAAACGACAGCGTGATAAAAATAATGAGATCGCGTTTGCTCATGGGTTCGTCCTAGTTAGCGCTGAGACTGCCTTAGCAGTCATAAAAAATGCCATGTGATAAAACATGGCAATGATAACAGCTTAGGACGTATTGAACATAGCGTAAGTAGCGATTAAATATCGACATCTGATTGTTATTTTGACAAATCCACTTTATCTAAGACAAAATCAATATCTTTGTCACCGCGGCCTGATAAATTGACCAAAATCGTCTCATCAGGCGACATGTCTTTGGCCGCGCGCATCGCATAGGCGATGGCGTGCGCCGTCTCTAGAGCAGGTATGATGCCTTCAAGCCGCGATAGCGCCATAAATGCCTCTAGGCACTCTGCATCTGTCGCTGACTCATAAGTGGCCAGATTGTTATCCTTCAAGAGTGAGTGCTGCGGGCCGACACCTGGGTAGTCGAGACCAGAGGCGATCGAATGCACAGACGCAGGCTCGCCGTCTTTATCGAGTAGCACGTAGCATTTAAACCCATGAATCTCGCCTTTGACTCCAAGTGTCATGGTGGCGGCATGATTGGCCGTCTCCAGCCCCTCGCCAGCAGGCTCGACCCCTATTTTTTCTACGCTGTTATCACCCAAAAACCCGCTAAAAAGACCAATGGCATTGGAGCCGCCGCCGACACAAGCGACTACTTTGTCAGGCAATTTTCCAGTAGCGTCCAAAAACTGTACTCGTGCCTCACGGCCAATCACTGACTGAAAGTAGCTGACGATTTCTGGATATGGCGCAGGCCCGAGCGCCGAACCAATGGCAAACATACTGGTGTCCAGCTCATTGAGATACGTCTCAAAAGCACTGTCGACCGCTTCTTTTAGCGTCCCCGCCCCATGTGACACAGGCACGATATTGGCACCCAAGATTCGCATACGGCTAACGTTTGGATGTTCCTTTTTGATATCGACCACACCCATGTGTATCTCGCACTCCACGCCCATCAGCGCCGCGGCCGTGGCTAGTGCTACCCCATGCTGGCCTGCGCCCGTCTCGGCGATGACTTTGGTTTTGCCCAGTTTTTTGGCGAGTAAGACTTCACCTAGGCAGTGGTTGATCTTGTGCGCGCCCGTATGGTTGAGGTCTTCACGCTTAAAATAAATCTGCGCGCCGCCGCAGTGTGCGCTTAGTCGCCTAGCATGAAATATCGGACTTGGTCTGCCCACATACGTCTCACGCAAGCGCTGCATCTCAGTGATAAAGTCATCGTCTTTGATGATATTGCGAAACCCAGCTTCGATCTCACTCATGGCTTGAGCCAGCTGAGGATGAGCGATTTTGCCGCCGAACTCGCCATACAGCCCGTCATTACTCGGCAAGATTGATTGATGCAGACCGTAGCTGTCTGTTACGTTTTTTGTATTATGGTTTTGTGTGGTATGGCTGCTGGCGGTGTTTTCTGTTGTCATCGTAAACCCTTATATCTATTAAATATGACGCCGTGATTTTGCTCATTAAAAACAGATTTGACTGTAACAAACTTGGTTAACACATTTAGTTGTATCTTTGTTCTAGTACATTGAAACAAATTTTAAGCCAACTTGTCATCTAGGTCAAGTCGCATCGTATATTTGACTGCCCTATCCTCGCGTCATGCACCGTTTTTTATGCACGATATGTCACTGAGACGGCAGACATCGCACAAACTGTCACCAAGAAATAATAAAGTAAGGTAATATTGCTAGACTCTCGTTCATTAGATAAATCAGACCATCAGGAAGCTTATGCAGCGTCGTCAACTTATCAAAGCCATGGGCTTAGGGCTGGGAGCCGTCAGCACCTCTGCAGCCATCAGCGGTTGCCAAACTCTCGCCAAGCAGCCAAAACTGCCTACGACTGTCACCCAAGCGGGTCACTTTCCTAACATCATCGTCGGTAGTGGCTACGGCGGCGCAGTATCGGCACTGCGCTTGAGCGAGCAAGGGCATAAAGTACTGATACTTGAGATGGGCATGCGCTGGGACAGAACGCCTGAGCACGATACCTTTTGCAAAATGATCAGCGCCGATAAACGCTCAAGCTGGTTTAGCAATATGCCAAACGCCCCGATTCCGATTCCCATTCCTATCAGGAAGTATCCGGGCGTGCTCGATTTGATCGAGTATGACGAGATGAAAGTTTTTGCAGGACGCGCTTATGGCGGCGGCTCTATCGTCAATGGTGCAATTGCTATCCAGCCAAGGCGCGCGCATTTTGAAACCGTCTTTCCGTGGATAGATAGTGACGAGATGTACGATACTTATTTTCCCCGTGCTATGAAAAACCTGAAAGTCAGCAACATCCCCGAATCGTTTTTTAATGAGTCCAAGCATTACGAATTCACCCGCGCCGCGGAACGCCAAGCGTCGAGGGCAGGACTGAAAACCGAGTTTTTTGGCAACAGCTATGACTTTGATTACATGCAAAAGGAAGCGCGTGGCGAAGTCTATGCCTCAGCACTCGGCGGTGAAGTCATTTATGGCAATAACGCTGGCAAGTTTTCACTTGACTTAACCTACCTAAAAGACGCCGAAGCCACGGGCAATGTCACGGTAAAAACCCTACGCAAAGTCAATAGCATCCAAGCGCTCGATAATGAGCAACTCAGATTAGAAGTTCACGTCCTTAATACCACAGGCGGCATCGATAACATCGCTAGTATCGAGCATTACACTTGCGACAAACTATTCCTCAACGCTGGTAGTACCGGCACCTCAGAGCTACTGCTCAAAAGCCAAGCCGAAGGCAAGCTGAATAACCTAAACAAACACATTGGCCAGCATTGGGGCCCTAATGGCAACATCATGACGGGGCGCAATTTCGTCCATGCCGCGGGCACTACCCAATCGACCATTCCGGTCAAGGGCATCAATATGTGGGACGGCGACAGAGACGGCTCTAAGTATAAAATCTTTGCTGAGCTTGCGCCCCTACCACTCGGACTTGAGACGTGGACGACGCTGTATCTTGCCATTACGGACAATCCAGAGCGCGGCAATTACTACTATGACAAAGCCAGCAGAACCGTGAAACTCAACTGGAAACGCGAGCAAAACGAGTATTCGGTGAACGCTGCTAAAGAGCTGATCGACAAACTCGCCAAAGTAAATGGCGGCTCGACTTCAAGCTTGCTGTTTACCAAAGGCTTCGGTGATGACTTTTGCTATCACCCGCTAGGCGGCTGTGTGCTCGGCTTGGCGACTGATGACGTAGGCCGCGTCAAAGGGCATAAGAATATCTACGTGCAAGACGGCGCGCTCATCCCCGGTAGCGCTGGGGTCAATCCGTATGTATTTATCACTGGGCTTGCTGAGCGGAATATGGCGAGGGTTTTAAAAGAAGATTTTGGGTAGGGTGTTAGAGTTTTAGAATTTTCTTAGGTGGAAAAACCTCTTGGTAGCATTTCTTTATAAATATATTTATGCCTATTATGAATTAAGATAAAACTGCTATGACTATATCAAAAATCATGTTTGGTCTTAAACGGTGGGCTACATATGCGCTAACCTACTTAGGCACAGCTTGTTAAGACCGAACACTTTTTTTCAAGCGCTTACTTACAGTTGACTTTTCTCACTGATTGTCTTTAAGTATTTATTATTGCGGAATATAACCATAATAAGCTCGCAATACACTCTGACAGAGATTGCACCGAACACCATAACCATTAACCCTGCAAAAAATCCTGCCGCACCCATACCTGAGAACATCACACTAATACCGCCAACAAAAACGGCAAATAGCGATAGCCAATATATAATAGTGATAACTCTGGGTGTAATGAAAGAATCAAATGATAATAACGAATTCATGGTCTAATGTCCTAAATGGAATGCGGATTGTTAAAGCTAATGACAAAATAAGGCTTAATATTAAGTGTAATATTGTAGCAACATTATACCTATGTAGATTAACAAAACAATCTAATTAGAGACATAAGTTCACTTTAATCGTGATTAATTTTCATACTGCTTTTAAATAATTGAAAAAGGACAAAAAATGAAACTACGTATTCTAAAGTCTGCCGTGACCAACCCGTGGTTTAACCTCGCCACCGAAGATTGGATATTTAATACCCTCGACGCAGACTCGCACACATTATTCCTATGGCGAAATAGCGAGACCGTGGTCATTGGCCGCTCACAAAATCCATGGGTGGAATGCAAAATCGATAAGATGGAAGCAGACGAGGTGTTTTTGGCGCGGCGACAGAGTGGCGGCGGCGCGGTGTTTCATGATTTGGGCAATACCAACTTTACCTTTTTATCACCCAAAAACGACTATGACCAAGACGCAAACTTTACCATTATTATTAACGCGCTTAAAAAATTAGGCATAGATGCGGATTTATCTGGGCGCAACGACATGCAAGTTGGTGATAAGAAAATATCCGGCAGCGCCTTTAAACATGCCGCCGATCGCAGCTTTCATCATGGTACGTTACTCGTCAATGCCAACATGCAAAAGCTCGGCGACTACCTCAACCCCCATCCGCTTAAACTCAAAGCTAAAGGCATTAAATCGGTTCGTGCGCGCGTGGCAAACTTGGTTGAGTTTAATGAGAATATCAATCATGAGATTTTATCTGATGCGATTATCGAAGCGTTTTATGAATATTATAATGATACCGCGCCAGTAGAAGAATTGGATGAAGCCAGTCTCGCTAAGCAGCCGACATTAAACAAATATTATCAGCAAATGGCGGATTGGGATTGGCGCTTTGGCAAGACGCCTGAATTTACTCATCACATAGAGACGCGATTTGATTGGGGCATTATTGATTTGCACCTTGATGTGAAGCAAGCAGTGATACGCGATGTGGTTATCTTCTCTGATGCGCTAAACGTTGAATTAATTGATCTATTAAAAGAGACATTGACTGATATCAAATATGACAAACATGAGATTAATGCCAAGCTTGCTGAATTAGGTAAGGCTCATGCTGATTTGGCAGCGCAAATTGATGACGTGTCTAAGTGGCTGACTAGTGAGATGGAAGGTTAGGTTTTTGCTTGATATCTGTAATGAATGCATAGACTCAACTTCCTTTTGCAGCCAATTACTCAAAAGCATCTATACTTTACGCCGACTGAGATTGATATATAGCCTACACCTTTAAATAAACTTAAGTTTGATATTTAGCGTCATAGCCCTCTATAATGTGATGCACATAATAGATCCGCTATAAAAGTCCAAACTTTAAACGTTTAAGCAAGGTAGCACTATGGCAGCCTATATCACCGTCGGCGCAAAGACCTCTCACGGTGGGATGGTCATCTCCGGCTCACCGCACACCACTCACAACGGTATCTCTGTCGCGCGTAAAGGCGATAAAGTCATCTGTAAAAAATGTAAAAAGGTCACTACTATTGTTAGTGGTGACCCGTCGTTTATTGTCGATGGCGCACCTATTGCTCGCGGCGGCGATGTGACAAGCTGCGGCGCTAAGCTGATTGCGATTCAGCAGTCATTTGCGGAGTCGGATTTTGATGTGATGGGAGTTGAGCAGGCAGAGCCTTTGGTGTTTGCAAATTCGGAGCCTGATAGTGAGTTAAGCAATAACTTTGTACAAGACAATGGTGCATTTGGTATAGGAGGTAAAAAAGATTGGATTAAAGGTGCCTTTTCTCTCGGACTATGGAGCCAAGAGCAAGGAAAATCACCTTTAGAAACTCGTAGATTGTTAGATGAGTACAACACTGGCAAACACTATACCAACAAAGCACACCCCTTATTATCAACCGATAAGCCTAAAAACTATGTTGGTAATGAAGAGATGTTTAACCACTATCTACATGGTCAAGGTCAACCCTTAACACTAGAAAATCTAGGTTCCCTAGAGTTATTGAAAAAAGCAGTTGTTAGAAAAGGAGCATTCAAACAAGATGGATCAATACAAAGTCGATTTATTCATCAATTAGTTAGAAAATTCAAAATAAATGATAAAGACTACACTTTTGAAAACTCTTACAATGTTGGTAAAGAAATTGGGATATGGGCTTATGGTAGTGGCGTAATAGCTGGTAAATTCGAAGGTATAATAAATAAAAACTCTGTAAGTGATATTAGAATCTCTGGAAAAATCAACTACTTCTTCAAAGATAAATTTAAAGATCCTTACGATACATTTGACTGGATACCAGGAAGCTGGGATCCGAACGGTACGCCCTATAAAATCACAGGGAGTTGGTCGAACTATATAAACATAACTATTAAAAAATAGGTAAGGATAAAAGTTGTTTAAAAAACATAAAAACCTCTTAGTTTTATTATTCATTACTCTGTTAACTATAACAGTATTATCACTTCTTAATCATAAGATATATCAACCGCCAATCCTAGGTAAGTTAAAACTGAAATATATCTCTAGCGAAAATTACCAATTGACTTACAAGGGTGAAAAAATAGCAGGCAAAGTAACAGCTGTTGATAGCTGGTATGTACAAAACCCTTATGTTTATGGCTCAACCACGAATTTTAAAACGTCGATAGGCGATGGAATAATTTATTTCTTTATCAATGTGTGTGACGGAAATATTTTCGAAACAGAGAGTTCTATAGAATTTGAAAATTATTTGAATGGTAAGAAAATACTGAAAAATAAAAGAAACTGGATGAGTGGCGATAATGCTATAGATATCAAAAGAGCTGAATACTCCTCAAATATCGACTGTAATAACTATCAATAATTTAACAAAACACCTATCACGAAATTTTATAACCCCATCCATGTTAATATCTTAACAAAAAAAATCAGTATATATTGCGTTAAAAATCACTGATAAAAAATCAATAAGTAATCGAACATAATAGACACCACCCCTGTTAAAATATTTTCTGAATCCGAGTATAATTATCAAAACTATAAATCACGCAACCTAAAAAATCTGGAAATAAGTGATCGCACTAAAAAAGAGTATTATAGTCATTTTTTCTAATTTATATTTTTTCAATAGTCTTTAGTTTTTAAACAAGTCCACATATCAAAACTATCAATCATACAGATATGTCAACTAGATTCAACCCCTTACAGTACGTTGACACAGGTAGAGAACTAACAGATGAAGCAGTGGATGACTGGAGATTAACTTATCATATTAAAAATATCTAACTCTAAGACAATCGATATATAGTCAGTTCGAAATAAAATCGATGCGCTCATATGAACGGGCAACTGGTATAAATTTTCCTTGCTTGCTGTGTCTACGCTGACAGATGCTGCG